>JANMGI010000243.1:0-1651 GCA_031374565.1 Paracoccaceae bacterium
GCCGCGCTTGCGGTCCGGTTCCTGTACATAAAGCTGCTCGACGACACCCCACTCCGCCCCCGCGACCATATTCCGCCCCACCAGCATCAGTGCGAAACCCACCGGATGGCGCTGCGGGCTGTCGGTGCGATGCGCGACCAGCAGGTGCGCGGCACGGCCCTCCAGTGCTATTCGCGCCAGCATGGGCGGGGTGATCCGCACCGGCGCGCCGGTCTGGGCGGCCAGAGCGACAAGCATCCGGTGGGTTTCTGGCAGATCGTCCGCGGTCGCAAGACGGATGGTGACGATAGGGGTGGGCATGTTCGGTGTCCTTCGCTGGGGGCCCGGCGAGGGGGAACCTGAACCTACTGGCCGAACCCTCGCGGGCGGCTTTGTGGGAGTTGGTTTCGGTCGTGAAACGCTGCCCTGCCGCCTATGTGGCGCAGGTCCAATAAAACGAGACTGGGATCATCAGGTGCAGCATGGGCGGAACATGCGTCGCGAAGCTCGTTGCGTCAAGCCCCCGACGCCCCTCGATCCGCGCCAGTGGGGGGCCCAGTTCCAGCCCAGTCCCGACCCCCGCGACCATCACCTCCAAAAGGTGCGCGTCGATGACCTGCAACGCTTCCGGCTTTTGCAAAACCGGAAGACAGGCCAGCCTGCGGCACCGGCCCGGCATCCGGGGGTCAGGTGTTCCGCATCCGGCGCCCCTGACCTTGGCTGCAAATGGCATTTCATGCCACCATCCCGCTGGTCGCAACCCTGGAAGCCCGATGCGCCGCGCCCTTCGCCTTATTGTCCTGACGCTGGCCCTGCCGGTGCTTTACCTCGCCGCTTCGGTCATCCTGCCGCTGATCCCCGGCCCCGGACCGGACCTTTCGGGCCCCCTCACCCGGCAGATCGGCCTTCTGCAAGGCCCGATCCACACCGACATCCTTTTCTCCCTGACGCCCGAGACCCGCGCCCGCTTTGCCTTCGCCGACCCCGCCGGTGTCCCCCTGAACCATCCCGATGCCCGGTGGCTTCTCTTCGGCTGGGGGTCCGCCGCCTTTTACACCACCGCCGGAACCTATTCCGACATCACCGCCAGTGCCGTCCTGACCGCTGCAACGGGGAATGACGCCGTGATCCGGCTCGACGCGCTTGGCACCCTGCCTCCCATGAAAAACCTTCGCTTCCTTCGGCTGTCCGAGGCGCAGTTCCAGTCACTTCTGGACAACACCACCGCCGCCTTCGTCAGCCAGACCAAGCTGAACCACCCCGGTCTGACCGGCACCGATGCCTTCTTCCCCGCTCACGGCCATTTCAGCCTGTTCAGGACCTGCAACGTCTGGCTGGGCGAAACCTTGCGCGCCTCGGGCATCCCTTTCGGCCTCTGGACCCCTGCCAACTGGTCCGTCACCCTGTCGCTCAACCGCTATCTCAAAGCCCAAACCGGGTAGCCCTTGCCGTCGCCTTCTGCCAATAATCCGGTCAAGCACCGGGAGACGACCATGACCTTCGGCAAAGGCCACCACCTGCACCTCATCGACGGCTCGGCCTACATCTTCCGCGCCTACCACGCGCTGCCGCCCCTGACCCGCAAGTCCGACGGGTTGCCGGTCGGGGCCGTCGCGGGTTTTTGCAACATCCTGTGGAACGAGCTGTCCCGTGCCAGCGCAGGCAAGGCCGC
>JANMGI010000247.1:0-1872 GCA_031374565.1 Paracoccaceae bacterium
AATCGCGACATGAAGCGATGGTTCCTTGATCTTGTGGTGGGGTGCGGCAAAGTCCGCAGGATATACCCCTGAGTGGAGTGGGTCAATTCTTGGCGGAGCTGAGGACCGCGCCCTCCCCCGGGTGGGCGCCTCAACAGTTGATGCAGGCATTTTGTGGTTCCACTACCCCCACCGAAGTTCGGGTGACTGACGCTGCAATGCGCCCTCCCAAGGGGGAGGGAGGGCGCGGTCCGGCGGCCTTCGGCCTTGATTCCGGACCAAGACAGAAACGGCCATCAAGCAAACTTGCACTCTCTCTGCCCCCCGCTATGTTCGCCCCATGATCAATATCCTGAAACTCTGCGTCGGGGCCGACTCGGTCGAGGACCTCCTCGACTGGCAACGCCAGCAGCGCTCACACTGGCCAGAGGGCAAAGCGATCCACGTCACCCGCATGTGGCCCAAGCGCGAGGCCGAGGTGCTGGAGGGTGGCTCGCTCTATTGGGTCATCAAGGGGGTGATCCAGGCCCGCCAACGGATCACCGATCTGCAAGAGATCAACCTTGGCGACGGCATCCCGCGCTGCGGACTGGTGCTTGACCTGGAGGTCATCCGCACCGAAGCCGCCCCCCGCCGTCCCTTCCAGGGCTGGCGCTACCTTGACCCGAAGGACTCGCCCCGCGACCTGCCCAAAGCCCGCGCCAAAGACGACCCGCTCCCACCCAAGCTGGCGCAGGCCCTCGCAGAATTAGGCCTCCACTAGAAGTTGTTGGCGTTGCCCGCAACAATCGTGCCCGTTCCGCCGTCGGCCCCGTCTTTCACCCAGCTCACCGCCTCGCCGTCGATCCGGACGTTCCAGCAATCCGGCGCATCACCGTAGTTGAAGCACATCGTGTCACCCTCAACCGTCCATGTGCCAGTGTAGTCCTTGCCCTTGATCGTCCCGTCCTCGGCGTAGAATTCGGTGTAGGCACCACCCGCCGTCATGTTGCCCTGAACGGTGTTGCCCGCGATGGCGGCAGAGATCTCGGCCCCCGTCGCCAGCGTGTCGGCAAAGGTGGGAGACGTCATGGCCAGAACGGCAAGTATGGCAAGTATGGCAAGTCGGGTCATCGGCGGCTCCAGGGTTGTCAGGAATGAGGCAGGGCAGGCACTGCGAAAGGTGAACTTGTTTCTCTTTCCCTCACAGCAAGAGGTCAACGGCCTTTTCTTTCCTCTGGACGAAGGCCACAACGGCGAAATGCCCCGCCCGCTCCTCCTTGCCGCGCCGTTCATTTTCCTTCTCCTTTGGTCCGCCGGCTTTGCCATCGCCAAGATCGGCCTGCTGCACGCCGGGCCGTTCACGCTCCTTGCGCTGCGCTATTCCATCGCGGTGGTCGTCCTCTTGCCGTCGATCCCGATCCTGCAGCCCGCCTTTCCGAAAGGTCGCGCCGCCTGGGACATTGCCGTCACCGGCTTCCTGATCCAGGTGGCCTATTTCGGCCTGTGCTACATCGCTTTCAAATCCGGAGTCTCGGCGGGCGGGGTCGCAATCATCGTCTGCCTGCAACCAATCCTCGTCAGCCTGATAGCCCCCTGGATGGTCGGCGAGACCGTTAGCCGCTTGCGCTGGATCGGTCTTGGTCTTGGGCTGGGTGGAGCGATCACCGTGATCCTCGCCCGCTCCGGCATTGCCCACGAACCACCGCTTGGCTTGTTGGCCGCTGTAGGGGGCCTGATCGGCATGACCGCAGCTACACTTTATGAAAAGCGCTTCGGCGTGACCACGCACCCGGTTCCGACCAACCTTATTCAGTATGCCGTGGGCGCGGCCTTCACCTTGCCCCTCGCGATCGCGACCGAGGGGATGCAAGCCGACTGGACGCCCGAGCTTTTCGCCACCTTGGCCTATCT
>JANMGI010000265.1:0-3050 GCA_031374565.1 Paracoccaceae bacterium
CTCATCAGGCGGGCCTGAGAGCCCATCTGCATGTCGCCCATGTCGCCTTCGATTTCCGCCTTGGGGACCAGAGCGGCGACAGAGTCGATCACGACCATGCTGACAGCGCCGGAGCGGACCAGCGTATAGACAAAAACCAGTGCCAGTTAGCCGGGGTAGGGCTGGGAGATAAACAGATCATACAGGTTCACCAACATCTTCTTGGCATACTGCGGGTCAAGCGCGTGTTCTGCGTCGACGAAGGCACAAATGCCGCCTTTTTTCTGTTCTTCTGCAACAGCATGCAGGGTCAGTGTGGTCTTGCCTGAAGACTCTGGGCCGTAGATCTCGATGATCCGGCCCTTGGGCAGGCCCCCGATCCCCAAGGCGATGTCGAGGCCCAGAGAGCCGGTCGAGGTCGCCTCGATATCCATCGCCGGGCTGTCCGCGCCAAGGCGCATGATCGAGCCCTTGCCGAACTGCCGTTCGATCTGTGCGAGCGCGCTTTCCAGCGCCTTCGACTTGTCCATATCCCGCTTGCTCCCGAGGTCGAGAAGGTTTGCCGTCGCCATGTCACGCTCCTTATTTCATAGCCACCCGCAGGCGGCAATCCTTGCCCGTGTTCCCCAAGTGTTCTTGCACTTATGCAAACAAAAGAAGAACAATTCAACTCAATTCTCGCAGTGGCAGTTTTTCACGGGTTTGGTTAAGGGAGTGTTGACGAAGCTGCCTGTTCAACTTGCAGGACGCGAATTTCTTGCCGGGGGAGGCGCTCATGCTGGTGTTCTGGGAGCAGAGGCTTGCGTTTCTGGCCACGCCGAAGACCGGGTCCACGGCGATTGCCGCCGCACTCGAATCGCTGGCGGCGGTGTCGGTCCAGCGCCCGCCCCTGCTGAAGCACACCACGGTGCACCGCTACCGGCGCTTCATCGGGCCGTTTCTGGAGGCCGCGTCGAAGGACAGCTTCACCCTTGTCGCGCTGATGCGCGAGCCTGCGGACTGGTTGGGGTCGTGGTATCGCTTCCGCCAGCGCGAGGAAACCGAGGCAGCCAAGTCTACCCGGGACATCAGTTTTGACGACTTTGTCAGGGCCTGGTGTCAGGATCCGCGGCCAGAGTTTGCGGATGTTGGAAGCCAGGGCAAATTCCTGCGGCCCCGGCAGGGTGTCGGGGTGGATCGGCTGTTCCGTTACGAAGAGATCGGAACCTTCGTGCATTTCCTGGAGGAGCGTCTGGGGTGTGAGATCATTCTGCCCCGGTTGAACGTCTCGCCCCTCGGCGCGACGGAAATGACGGCGGCGACTGCGTCGCTTCTGCGGGAGGTGGCTGTTGAGGATTTTGACTTGTACCAGACCCTGACCGTCTAGGCGCGGGGTTGCCTGTCCGGGTTTCGGGACATGACAGGCGGGCGGAAAGCCGCTACTTTGCAGGTCAAGGGGCCTTGAGACCCCAAGAGGCATGAAAGGGCGGACAGAATGATCGAGATGATGATGACGCGGCGCGGGCTGATGCTGGGTGCTGCGGCCTTTGGACTGGCGGCCTGCAACAACGGGATCGGGTCGAACGGGGCCGGGCAGATCGAGGCGCGGGTTTCGGCGACCGAGGAGTTCCTGTTCAGCCAGTATCCGGGGACCCGCGATCTTGCGAGCCGGGCGGCGGGGGTGCTGTACATGCCGCTGATGACCGAGGTTGGCGCCGGGTTCGGCGGGGCCTTCGGACGCGGGGCGCTGCGGATCCAGGGGGTCACGGTCGACTACTATTCGGCGGCGAAGGGGTCGTTCGGGTTGCAGATCGGGGCGCAGCAGTATGCTCACGCCTTGTTCTTCATGACCCCGGAGGCACTGGAAAAGTTCCGGAGATCCTCGGGCTGGGCGGTCAGCGGTGAGGTCCGCTATGCAAGCCCGGAGGAAGGGGCGTCGATCGGCAAGGAGTCGACCGAGCTGAACGATGTGATCGCTCTGGTTTTCGGGCAGCAGGGGCTGATCGCGGGGGCCTCATTGGCCGGGGTCAAGTATACCCGGATCATTCCCTGATTTCTGTCCACGGTGGACAATCCGAGCTTATCCCATGATTTCAATGGGTTGGTCGCGGACGTTAGGGAAATCTTAATCTTTGAGCTGAGGCGGCAAGGTGGGCGGATCGCCCACCCTGCTTGTGCTATTTTGTCTGGTGCTGTCCCGTTTGGCAGCGGACGGATGCCTCCGGCGGGAGTATTTGGAAAAGAGCAATCTGCCAGTTTCGAGATCTGTGACAGCGGCTGGGGAAGAACGGGTCGGCCGACGGAATCGAGGCAGGTCTTTCACGGGTCCGCGCGGGATCGCCCCGCTGTCGACAAGGCGCTACTTCAACCGGCGGATCAGACTTGACGTATCGCCCCGGCCGCCGCCCATCAGCTGCACATCCTTGTAGAACTGATCCACCAGCGCTGTGACAGGAAGGCGGGCACCGATCTCGTCGGCGGCATCAAGGCAGATGCCGAGGTCCTTCCGCATCCAGTCGACGGCGAAGCCGAAGTCGAACGTGTCGGCGAGCATGGTCTTGTGGCGGTTGACCATCTGCCACGAACCGGCCGCACCCTGGCTGATCACTTCCACAACCTTCTCGCCATCCAGACCCGCCTTCTGCCCAAAGGCGAGGGCTTCGGACAACCCCTGCATCAGGCCCGCGATGCAGATCTGGTTCATCATCTTGGCCAACTGCCCTGCCCCGCTGCCCCCGATCAGGCGACAGACGCGCGCGTAGGACGCCATCACCGGCTCGGCCCGTGCATAGTCGGCGGGATCGCCGCCGCACATGATGGAAAGCTGGCCGTTTTCCGCCCCCGCCTGCCCGCCCGAAACCGGCGCATCGACGAAGGCAAGGCCCGACGCGGCGGCTTGCGTCGCAAGCTTGCGGGTGACGTTGGCCGAAACCGTGGTGTGATCGACGAAAACAGCACCTGGGGACATGCCCGAAAACGCCCCGTCAGGGCCAGTGCAGACCTGGCGGAGATCGTCGTCATTGCCGACGCAGGCCATCACGAATTCCGCCCCCTTGGCGGCCAGGGCCGGAGTGGCGGCGGCGCTGCCCTTG
>JANMGI010000324.1:0-6189 GCA_031374565.1 Paracoccaceae bacterium
CCGGTCGAACGCCTCGATCGGCAAGGATGGAACCGGGCTGGCCGAGGTCAGCGGGGGGACCGATCTGGCCGAGGTCGTCGCCGGGCTGAACGCGCTGGGGGTGGCCCCGCATGACATGATCGACATCCTGAAAAGCATCAACGCGGCGGGGGCCCTGCATGCCGAGTTTGTCGTGAACTGACGGGCTGTCCTGCGTGGACAGACTTTCGGTCCCTTTGGATTCAATGGGTTGCTTGAGGGCGTTCGGGATTTCTTAACCCTGATGCAGTGCCTTCGGCTATGGCCCTTTGCTTGGACCGTCTTTTACAAAAGCATCCGGGTGCGCGGCATACTTGTCCCGAAGCGCGGCATACGTGCAGATTTGAGATGCGCAGTTGCTTACCGTTCGGACGAATCCGGCACGCCTGAGACGACATGCGAGCGAGCCCTTTCGGGTGATGGCCTTGCGATTCCCGTCCGTACCTTTTGGCGCGAAGACCAGCCTCGTCTCTCGCTCTGGCCTTGGGAAGGATGGTGGGGACTGGCGGAAGGGTCGCTGGCAAAGAAGGTACGGACCCTGATCGCCTGGCGGCCCGGCGCCGGACCGCAGGTGCGGAGGGCCATAGTTGACCCTGCAAGGGCGGGGGCGTAATCCGGAGTCTACATCCCGAGACATGAGCATCCCCCTTGACCATTCATCTGCACAAGACCGACCTTCCCGACGGCCTGACCCTTGGCGACATCGTCGCCATCGACACCGAGACGATGGGCCTTGACCCGCGCCGCGACAGGCTGTGCGTGGTGCAGCTGTCGGACGGCACCGGCGACGCGCATCTGGTGCAGATCGGCAAGGGGCAGACCCGCGCGCCGAACCTGGAGCGGCTGCTTGCCGATCCTAAGGTGCTGAAGCTTTTCCACTTCGGTCGCTTTGACATCGCTGTGATGAAGAATGCCTTCGGCGTCACCACCGCGCCTGTCTGGTGCACCAAGATCGCCTCGAAGCTGATCCGCACCTTCACTGACCGGCACGGGCTGAAATATCTCTTGGCCGATCTTGTCGGCGTCGATGTCTCGAAGCAGCAGCAGACCAGCGACTGGGGCGCCGAGGTGCTGACTGAGGCGCAGAAGGAATACGCCGCGTCGGATGTCCTTTTCCTGCACCAGCTGAAGGCGGAACTTGAAGCCCGCCTGATCCGCGAAGGCCGGTTGGAGCTGGCCGAGCGTTGCTTTGCCTACCTTCCGACGCGGGCCGAGCTTGATCTCCTCGGCTGGGACAGCACCAATGACATCTTCCAGCATTGACCCGCTGACCACCGGCCAACGGGTGATCCGCCGCGAGGCGGAGGCCCTGACGGCGCTTGCCGATACCCTTGGCGACACGTTCTCTGCCGCTGTCACCTTGCTGATGGCGGCCAAGGGGCGGGTCATCGTGTCCGGTATGGGCAAATCCGGCCACGTCGCGCGCAAGATCGCCGCGACCTTTGCCAGCACGGGCACGCCTGCGCATTTCGTCCACCCAGCCGAGGCCAGCCACGGCGACCTTGGCATGGTGGCCGAGGGCGACGTGCTTGTGGTCTTGTCAAACTCGGGCGAGACATCGGAACTGGCCGACATTCTGGCCCATGCCAAGCGCTTTGCCATCCCGCTGATCGCGGTCGCGGGACGGGAGGGATCAACCCTTATGCGGCAGGCGGATGTGGGGCTGTTGCTGCCCCAGGTGCCCGAAGCCTGCGAAACGGGGATCGTTCCCACCACCTCGACCACCATGACGCTGGCCCTTGGCGATGCGCTGGCGATTGCACTGATGGAACATCGCGCCTTCACACCCGAACATTTCCGAATGTTCCATCCCGGCGGCAAGCTGGGCGCGCGGCTTTTGCGGGTACGGGACCTTATGCATGACGACCCGCCGCTGGTGCCCGCGACACTGGATATGGGTGAAACCTTGCTGGAAATCAGCGCGCGTGGCTTTGGCGTGGTTGGCGTGACCGATACGGCGGGTGATCTGGCCGGCATCATCACCGACGGCGACCTTCGGCGGCATCTGGATGGTCTGATGTCCCACAGTGCGGGCACGGTGATGACGCCGAACCCGCGCACCATCACCCCCGAGGCGCTGGCGGGTGAAGCCTTGGCGGTGATGAACGACCGCAAGATCACCTGCCTGCTGGTCACCGCCGAGGGCAGCCGAAAGGCCATTGGCATCCTGCATGTCCACGATTGCCTGCGCGCGGGCGTTGCCTGACATGGCGCGGGTCGACCGGCATACCCGGCTTGTGGGCTGGCTAAAGGTCGCCCTGCCGCTGACCGCGCTGGCGATCCTGTCGACGCTGTTCCTTGTCGCCCGGCGGATCGACCCCGAGGCCGCCCTGCCTTATGCCGAGGTTGATGTCGAAGATCTGGCGCGCGAACCGCGAATGACCGCGCCGACCTATGCCGGAACCACCACGGACGGTGCGGCGCTGACGCTGTCGGCGGCCGAGGCAAAGCCGTCAGATGATCAGGGCCCGGCGTCGGCTGCGGCCGTGCGGCTGGACCTTGCAACGCCGGATGGCGGCCAGACCTCGCTTCTGGCGATTTCCGCCGTGCTGGATGCGGCAACGCGGCAGGTTTTGCTGTCAGGCGGGGTGACGATTGCGACATCCACAGGCTACCGGCTGGAAACGGCTGAGGTTGCGGCCAATCTTGACCGCTCGGGGTTGGAGAGCCGCACCGCCGTTCGGGCAACCGGGCCTGCCGGGGAAATCCGCGCCGACGGGATGACCTTAAGTCAGGACATCCAGACCCCGGGTGCCTATGTTCTGGTTTTCAAGGGGGCGGTCCGGCTGGTATACCAGCCCGGCGGCTAAACGCTGCAGGGGTTTCACGCATGTCATTCAAGTTTGGTTCTCTTGCTTTGGTTCTGGCGCTTTTTGCGACCGGTGCGGCCGCACAGCAGAAGATCGCCTTTGGCGACCTGAACCAGGACACCAGCCTTCCGGTGCAAGTGCAGGCCGATCAGCTTGCAGTGAACAACGCCGATGGCAATGCGGTGTTCAGCGGAAATGTGGTGGTCACGCAGGGCGAAATGAAGCTTGCGGCGGGCGAGGTGAAGGTCAGCTACGGCGCCGACAAGAAAAGCATCGAAACGCTGGTCGCATCGGGAGGGGTGACGGTCACGAACCTGGGTGATGCCGCCGAAGCGCAGGAGGCGGTCTACACCATCGACTCTGGGGTGATCGTGCTGTCGGGCGACGTGCTCTTGACGCAAGGCGGGTCGGCAATGGCCGGGCAGAAGCTGACGATTGACCTAAACGATGGATCCGGAGTGATGGAGGGTCGAGTGACGACGACCTTTCAGCCGGGGGGCAACTGATGGCGCGTCGGCCTGACCTGTCGGTGACGGATGGCTTTGCCGGGTTGCAGATCCGCAGCTTGCGCAAAAGCTACAAGAAACGCCCGGTGATCCGGGATGTGTCGATGGACTTGCGCCGGGGCGAAGTGGTGGCTTTGCTGGGGCCGAACGGGTCGGGCAAGACGACGTGCTTCTATTCGATCGCCGGGCTGGTGATGCCGGAAGGCGGGCAGGTGCTGATCGACGGCAAGGATGTGACCGCCCTGCCGATGTACCGCCGGGCGCGGCTGGGGATCGGCTACTTGCCGCAGGAAGTGTCGATCTTCCGGGGGCTGTCGGCGGAAGACAACATCCTTGCGGTGCTGGAGATCGTGCAGCCGGACCGGCACAAGCGACGCGAGCGGCTGGAGGAACTGCTGTCAGAATTTTCCATCACTCACCTGCGGCGGACCCCGGCCTTGGCCCTGTCAGGCGGGGAACGGCGGCGGGTCGAGATTGCGCGCTGTCTGGCGGCGGACCCGAAGTATCTTTTGCTGGACGAACCCTTCGCGGGGGTGGACCCGATTGCCGTGGGCGAAATCCGGCATCTGGTGCATGACCTGAAGGCGCGCGGGATCGGGGTGCTGATCACCGACCACAACGTCCGCGAAACGCTAGAGATTGTCGACCGCGCCTATATCCTGCACGACGGCAAGGTGCTGATGTCCGGCACCACGGATGAGGTCGTGCGCGATGAAAACGTGCGCCGGGTCTATCTGGGCGAGAACTTCCGGATTGTCTGAGCGGGCTCTGGTCGGGTCGCATCGATTCGGTTGACAAGCGGGCAGGCTGTGGCGCCAAATACCCGCAATGAGTGCGTTCCCTGCCCCTGTCCTGACCCGGATGATCGCGGTGGCTTCTACCGGCAGACGCGGTGTGACGCGACGTTTATTCTGCACATTTCAGGCAAGTCCGGACGGCGCGGGATGATCCGCGTCGGGCCGGAAGCATGCGAAAAGGAGTGATCATGCGCTATCAGATCAGTGGGAAGCAGATCGACGTCGGTGAGGCTCTTCAGACCCATGTGAAGGCAGAACTGGGTGAAGTCGTGGAGAAATATGCCCAGCGCCCGACCGAATGTGTCGTTTTTTTATCGCGGGTTGCGCATGAGTTTGTCTGCGAGGCGGTGATCCACCTGTCCACCGGCCTGACCGCGCAAGCGAAGGGTCATGCAGCGGAAATCTATGCTGCCTTCGAATCCTGCCGTGAAAAGCTGGACAAGCAGTTGCGGCGCTACAAGCGGCGGATCCGCAACCATCATAGTCATCGTCCGGGGCCTGTTGAATTCGGCGGTGCGTCCTCGTATATCCTCGCCGGAACCGAGGACGCCGACGAGGTCGAGCCTGACACCCTGACGCCAGTGGTCATCGCCGAGATGGAGACGAAGATTCCTTCGATCACCGTCGGCGAGGCCGTGATGCAGATGGAGCTGGCGGGCCAGAAAATGCTGGTGTTTCGGAACGAAGGACATGGGGGCGTGAACGTGGTGTACCGTCGGGATGACGGCAACATCGGCTGGATCGACCCTCGCAACAGCAAGTAAAGCGTCAGCCTGACGCAGGATCGTCGCCGACCCATGGACCTATCCAAGCTACTTGTCCCAGGCGCAGTTCGCGTGGTTGGGCAGTTCACCTCGAAGAAGCGGCTGTTCCAGGAGCTGGGCGAGATCGCCGCGCAGGCCCATGGCCTGAGCGGAGCGGCGGCCGTTGATGGCTTGCAGGAACGCGAGTCGCTGGGACCGACCGGCGTGGGACATGGCATCGCCCTGCCCCATGCAAGGCTGGAGGACCTGAAGGGGATCATCGGGGTGTTCCTGCGGCTGGAAAAGCCCCTGGACTATGACAGCGTTGACCGGCAGCCGGTGGATCTGGTCTTCGGCCTGTTCGCCCCGAAAGACTCTGGGGTCGATCATCTGAAGGCTCTCGCGCTGGTCAGCCGGACGATGCGCGACCCTTCGGTGGTGGCCAAGCTGCGAGCCAATTCGGACCCGGCCAAGCTGTACGCGATCCTGACCGAGGCCCGTGCTCCGCAGGCGGCGTGAGTCTGTCCACGGTGGACATTTCCTCATTCCAAAATGCAATCAATGTGTTGGTCGTGGACGATAGGGGTTTCTTAATCCCTCATGTCGCGCACTTTGCCCCCTCACCCTGACTATCTCCCCCCGAGGGGAGTGGGGATGCGGGGTGGCACCATTGCGCTTCATCTTTTGATGGAGGACCCTGTTCCTGACCCACTTCCTGAAGGCGGGGGAGAAGGATGCGATCCGCACCGATCCGGTCTATCCGGGTATGGAAGCGCAGGGGGATGGGCCGGAGCCTCCGGCGGGAGTATTTGGGAAAAGAGCAAATGCCTTTGGCGCGTCAGGTTTTCCAGCGGGTGAAACCGAAACCCATGTAGTCGCGGGCGTAGGCCTGGGCGGCAGCGTCTTCCAGAGTCTCGTCCCAGATCGACACCAGCGCAGCATTAGCGGGGTCAGGCGCAAGGCGGGGTGGCGTCACACCCATTTCGGCCGCAAGGGCGGCGAGGCCTTCGGCGAGACGGTCTTCGCGCAGCAGGTGGTCGAGCGGCTGAAAGCTGGCAAACCCTTGAGCGAGGGCAGTCTGGCTGGCGAGGCTGGGGTCAACACGGGCTCCAGTCTGGCCGCCAGTCGCAAGGCGGCAATAGTTCAGGAAAATCAGGAACGCAGCGCGTTCGGCTTCGACGGTGGCAAAAGGCTCACCAGAAGGCTGCAATTCGGCGAGAAATCCGTTGATCAGGATGCGGCGCAGGTCCTGGGCTTCCCCCGCCACGATCTTGCGGCGAAAGGCGGCATGAGCGCGCAACAAGGGATGGCGCAG
>JANMGI010000327.1:0-2246 GCA_031374565.1 Paracoccaceae bacterium
CACTGGCGCTGGCGGCACCCGCAACATCTCGGGCACCAACCACCACCACGTCCTTCTGGAACAGGAACTTGCCGACCTGCACGGCAAGGAAGGCGCTCTGCTTTTCACCTCGGGCTACGTCTCGAACTGGGCGGCGCTCTCCACTCTCGGCAGCCAGATCCCGAACGCGGTGATCCTGTCGGACGAAAAGAACCACGCCAGCATGATCGAAGGCATCCGTCATTCCCGCGCCGACAAGGTTCTGTGGAAACACAACGACTGGCGCGATCTTGACCGCAAACTGAATGCCGTCGGCGACCGCCCGAAGATCGTCGCCTTCGAATCCGTCTACTCGATGGACGGTGACATCGCCCCGATCCGCGAAATTGTCGAGGTTTGCGAGGCCCATGGTGCCCTCTCCTACATCGACGAGGTCCACGCCGTCGGCATGTATGGCCCGCGCGGCGGTGGCGTGTCCGAAGAACGCGGCCTCGCCCACCGGATCGACGTGATCGAAGGCACGCTTGGCAAAGCCTTCGGTGTGGTCGGCGGCTACATCACCGCGAAGACCGAACTGATCGACTTCGTCCGCAGCTTTGCCTCGGGCTTCATCTTCACCACAGCCCTGCCCCCCGCCTGCGCCGCTGCCGCACAGACTTCGGTGAAGCACCTGAAAGCCTCATCCCAGGAACGCAGCCGCCAGAAAGCCAACGTGGCGAAGGTCCGCGCCATGCTGGATGCCCAAGGCATCCCGCATATCGCCAATGAAAGCCACATCATCCCGGTGATGATCGGCGATCCGGTGAAATGCCGGATGATCTCGGACATGCTGATGGCCGACTGGGGCATCTACGTCCAGCCGATCAACTACCCGACAGTGCCCAAAGGCACCGAACGGCTGCGCATCACCCCCGGCCCCCTGCACAGCGCCGAGGACATCACCCACCTCATCGCAGCGCTTTCTTCACTTTGGAGCAGATGCGCCATCGCCCATGCGGTGGCGTAAAGCCACATCGCGCCGAAGTGTCTAGAATCCCCTTGCCTTTTACTCACGGCGGCGCATCTGATGGCCTCGCCAATACCTCGGAGGAAGCCATGAAACTCAAGCTTACCGCAGCAGTCCTAGCCCTGATCGCCGCCCCTGCCTTCGCGCAGGAAGTGCCCTCGGGCGATGCCGTTGCCGGCGAAAAAGTATTCGCCAAATGCCAGACCTGCCACATCGTCGCCAACGAGGCGGGCGAAGTCCTTGCCGGCAAGGGCGCCAAGACTGGCCCGAACCTTTACGGCATGCCCGGCCGCGTCGCCGGCAGTTACCCCGAGTTCAAGTATGGCGAGTCCCTGGTCGCCCTCGGCGCGATGGGCTTCAAATGGAACGAGGCCGACTTCGTGAAATATGTCGCCGACCCGACCAAGTTCCTGCAGGAAAAGGAAAACGACAAGAAAGCCCGCGGCAAGATGATGTTCAAGCTGCCGAAGGAAGAGGACGCGAAAAACGTCTACGCGTTCATCGCCTCGCTCTCGCCCGCTCCGGCGCCCTGACACCAGTCAAGAGCCACGTCAGGAACGGCCCGCCCCTCACCGGGCGGGCCGCTTCACATCACCAGCTTCCGGTCGACGCCATGCTCGCCCAGGGCTCCGCCGGGGGTTTCGCCGCCCCCCGCTGCAACAACTCCACCGACACATTGTCCGGCGACCGCACGAACGCCATCCGCCCGTCGCGTGGCGGCCGGTTGATCAGCACCCCGTTCTTCGCCAGGTTCGCGCAGGTCGCATAGATGTCGTCCACCTCATAGGCCAGGTGCCCGAAGTGCCGCCCGTCACTCGGCAACCCGTTGTCGCCGTCCCAGTTGTAGGTCAGCTCCACCGGGCAATCCTCCTGCCCTGGCGGCGCCATGAACACCAGCGTGAACCGCCCCTGCTCGCTCTCATGCCGCCGCGTCTCCTTCAGGCCCAACAGCCGGTAGAACGCCATCGACTTCTCCAGATCCTTCACGCGCACCATCGTGTGCAGATACCTGATCGCCATCTCATCCTCCATCATTGCATCCATCTTGCGGTATCCCCGCCTTCAACCGCAAGCTATAGTAGCCTCCGACTCGAACCTTAATGAGGGCCCCATGCCGCTGACCCCCGACCAACTCGCCGAAATCGACGCGGCCCGCAGCACCCCCCGCCAAACCCTCCGCGCCGTCTCCGAAGGGATGGAGGCGCATCTCTACCGCGCCCACCCCGTCCTTGACCACGGGTTCATCCGCGTCATCGACTAC
>JANMGI010000328.1:0-5447 GCA_031374565.1 Paracoccaceae bacterium
GCCGAGGACCACGCCACCCGCGCGCCCAAGAGCTTCGCCATCCCCGCCTCGAGGTCGCAGCGCTTGTCGTGGTCCTTCTGCCAGGCGCTGAAATAGGTCAGCTGGCGGGCGATCATGATTTCCACCGCCATCATCGCAAGCTTCGATTCAATGCGGGGGAACTCGATCAGGGGTTTGCCGAACTGCTTGCGGTCTTCGGCATATTGCATGCCGGATTCCAGCGCCGACTGCGCGACGCCGATGGCCCGCGCGCCGGTCTGGATGCGGGCGGATTCGAAGGTCTGCATCAATTGCTTGAAGCCCTGCCCTTCAACGCCGCCGAGCAGGTTTTCGCCCTTCACCGCGAAGTCGTCGAAGTTGACGGTGTATTCCTTCATGCCCCGGTAGCCCAGAACCTCGATCTCGCCGCCCGACAGGCCTGCGTCGACAAAGGGGGTCTCGTCCGTGCCGGGGGTCTTTTCGGCCAGAAACATCGACAGGCCGCGATAGTCGCTTGTCCCTTCCACAGAGCGGGCAAGGACGGTCATGACATGCGTGCGGGCGGCGTGTGTGATCCAGGTCTTGTTGCCGGTGATTTCCCAATCGTCGCCAATCTTGCGGGCGCGGGTCCGCAAGGCGCCAAGGTCTGACCCGGTGTTCGGTTCGGTAAAGACGGCGGTTGGCAGGATTTCGCCCGAAGCAAGGCCGGGAAGCCACTTCTGTTTCTGCTTTTCGGTGCCGCCGCACAGGATCAGCTCGGCCGCGATTTCAGTCCGGGTGCCAAGCGATCCGACGCCGATGTAGCCACGGCTAAGCTCTTCCGAGACGACAACCATGCTGGCTTTCGACAGCCCAAACCCGCCATACGCTTCGGGGATGGTCAGGCCGAAGACGCCCATTTCGGCAAGCTCGGAGATCACCTCCATCGGGATCAGCTCATCCCTCAGGTGCCAGCCTTGGGCGCGGGGGATGACCTTTTCATCGGCATAGCGGCGGAACTGGTCGCGGATCATCTCCAGCTCGGCGTCAAGGCCGGTGGCTCCGAAGGTTGCCCGCCCGTGGTTGTCACGCATGAGCCGCACGAGGGCATGACGCGCGTCGGGTGTGTTGCCTTG
This sequence comes from Paracoccaceae bacterium, assembly GCA_031374565.1. Taxonomy (GTDB): domain Bacteria; phylum Pseudomonadota; class Alphaproteobacteria; order Rhodobacterales; family Rhodobacteraceae; genus Tabrizicola. The sequence goes on from JANMGI010000328.1 coordinate 1,095, forward strand.
CGCCATCAGCTTTGCGGCCGCCGAACCGGGAGCCCAGGTCAGGCCCAGGTCGGACAGGCGGGCGAATTCGGTCTGGCTCATCGGGATGCCGCCAGCGATCTGGGTCAGGTATTCGCCAAAGCCGACTTGCAGGATCAGGGTTTCCATCTGACCGAACTGACCGGCTTCGGACAGGCGACCCGCCCAGGCGTCAAGCTGGCGCAGCGCCTCGACATAAGTGGCAAGCCAGGCCAGCGAATGAGCCTGAAACTGCCGGGCTTCCAGCGCCGGGTTTGACACTTTGCCGTTGGCGAGGACCTGCGACTTCAGCGTGTCGCAGGCTGTCGCGAACAGCGCCTCGACCTCTGGCAGCGCTGCCGCAGTGAGCGCCCGAAGATTGTCAAGGATCGGGGAATGGGGCATGGCTTGTCCGTCAGGCATCTGGGGTCTCCGGCACTATTCTGCACCTGCGAAGGACTAGCGCCTTCGCACGTGCAGAGCAACAAGATAACAACTGAAGCCACCGTGGCGAATGAAAATGTCGCAGCCGATTTCAGGATATTGCGCCGCAGGATTGCACGATCTCTGGCAAGGCGGCGGCAGGCACCACCTCGAACTCGACCGCGTACAGACGGGTGTCGCCTTCCCAGGCCTCGAACCGCCACAGGCCCGAGATCAGCTCATCCTCACGGTCAAAGCGGAAAAAGCCGATCTGATCGCTGAGGTCGGAGAAGCTGGATTCCCAGGTTTCGGGCGTGCTGCTACCAGGGCGGTAGACCCGCATCTCGCCCTGGGCGAAGACGCCGGGGACCATCCGCGACTTTACCCCGAAGGCGAGGCCGATGGCGGCGGGGACGACTTGGATGTCGGGCCAGTGAAAGTCGATCTCGCCTTCGGGGACGTGAATCCAGCCGGACAGGGTGCCGGGGGCAGGGCGCTGATCCATCGCTTGCAGGGCGCAGAAGACGCCGACCTTCAGCGAGGCGACCGTGGGGTCAACGGTGGGTGGCGCGGGATCGGCCGGAAGCGGACCCGCAAGGATCAGAGCAAGGACCAGCCCGCGCATCAGTCGCATTCGATTTCCATTGTCTGGCGCTTTCCCGTGGTCGCTGATTGCGCCACAAGGGTTCGGAAAGGGCAAGTCATGTTCGACCTTCTCTCTGGCGGGCTGTCGGAAAAAGCGTTTGTCGCGGCCCTGGCGGTGACGCTGTTCGCGGGCTTCGTGAAGGGCGCTGTCGGCTTTGCCATGCCGATGATCCTGGTGTCGGCCTTCGCGGTCTTCTTGCCGCAGGACCTGGCGCTGGCCGGGCTGATCCTGCCGACTCTAATGACGAACCTGAGCCAGGCCTTCCGGCAGGGTGTGGAACCAGCGCGCGAAACGGCCTGGACTTATCGGCGGTTCCTGATCGCCACGGTGGTCTGCATCGCGATTTCCGCCCCTTTCGCCGAAACGATCCCGAGGACGGTCTATCTGCTGATGCTGGGACTGCCAATTTCGGTCTTCGCGGCCCTGCAACTGATGGGGCGGACCCTTGCGATCCAGCTGCACCACCGTGACCGGGCAGAGTGGGCGCTGGGGATCGTGGGGGGGCTTTACGGCGGGGTTTCGGGCATCTGGGGGCCGCCGCTTCTGGTGTTCCTGCTGTCCACCGGGGCCGACAAGCTGCAAATCATCCGCGCTCAGGGCGTGGTGTTTCTCATCGGAGCGATGGCGCTTCTGGTGTCGCATCTGGCAACCGGGCTGGCCAATGCGCAGACGCTGGGGTTTTCCGCCGCGCTGAGTGTCCCTGCGCTCGCAGGGCTGTACGCGGGCTACTGGGTGCAGGACCGGCTGGACCAGCGACGTTTCCGCCGCTGGACGCAAGCGCTGCTGGTGATCACCGGGTTGAACATGGTTCGGCTGGCGTTGACCTAGCCGATGGCAGCGGCTTTCACGTCAGCGTCGATGAAGGGCACGTATTGGGCGAAGTTCCTCTGGAACATCCCCACCAGCTTTGCCGCCTGCGCGTCGTAGGCCGCCGGATCGGCCCAAGTGCGGCGCGGGTCAAGCAGCGCTGCATCCACGCCTGGGACTGCAACGGGAACCTCGAACCCGAAGTTCGGGTCCTTGCGGAAGGTCGCATTGCCGAGGGAGCCGTCAAGAGCCGCAGCAAGTAAGGCGCGCGTCGCGCGAATCGGCATCCGCTTGCCGGTCCCGTAAGCGCCGCCGGTCCAGCCTGTGTTGACCAGCCAGCACGACGCGCCGTGTTTGGCGATCTTGGCTTGCAGAAGCTTGCCGTAAACCTCGGGGCGGCGGGGCATGAAGGGGGCACCGAAGCAGGTGGAGAAGGTGGGTTGAGGTTCGGTGATGCCACGCTCGGTCCCGGCGGCTTTGGAGGTGAAGCCGGACAGAAAGTGATACATCGCCTGCGCCGGGCTCAACCGCGCGATGGGCGGCAACACGCCGAACGCGTCGCAGGTCAGCATGACCACATGGCGGGGGTGGCCGCCAAGGCCGGTGCTGCTCGCGTTCGAAATTGCATCCAAAGGATAAGCGCAGCGGGTGTTTTCGGTCAGGCTGCGGTTGGAAAAGTCCAATTCCAGCGTGTCTTCGTCAAACACCATGTTTTCCACGACGGTCGCGAAGCGGTGGGTGGTGGCGTAGATCTCGGGTTCGGCCTCGGGCGACAGGTCGATGGTCTTGGCGTAGCAGCCGCCCTCGAAGTTGAAGATGCCACGGTCGGACCAGCCGTGTTCATCATCGCCGATCAGCGTTCGGTCGGGGCTGGCCGAAAGGGTGGTCTTGCCGGTGCCGGAAAGGCCGAAGAAGACGGCGGCATCCACGGGATTGCCAAGCGCGTGGTTGGCCGAGCAGTGCATCGCCATCACGCCCTTGGCGGGCAGAAGGTAGTTCAGGACTGTGAAGACGGCCTTCTTGTTCTCACCCGCATAAGCGGTGTTGGCAATCAGCACGGTCTTTTCGTCGAAGTTCAGCACGATGGCTGTTTCGGTGCGGGTGCCGTGGCGGGCAGTGTCAGCCTTGAAGGAGGGGACGTTGATCACGGTCCAGTCGGGGGTGAAGCTATCCAGCTCTGCCCGCCCGGGCCGACGCAGAAGGTGGCGGATGAAAAGCCCGTGCCACGCCAGTTCCGTCACGACCCGCACGTCCAGCCGGTGGATCGGGTCGGCCCCGGCGTAAAGGTCCTGAACGAAAAGTTCACGCCCCTGCACATGCGCCAGCATGTCGGCCTTGAGGCACCCGTAGGCCTCGGGTGTCATCGCGGTGTTGTTGTCCCACCAGACCGTGTCTTCGGTGGCTGCGGTGCGGACGACGAACTTGTCCTTCGGCGAGCGGCCTGTGAACTGGCCAGTGGAGCACAGAAATGCGCCCCCGCGGCCCAGCCGACCCTCGCCCCGCGTGACCGCCGCCTCGACAAGAGCAGACTCGGCATAGTTGTAGTGGGCGACCGCCACATCCGTGATGCCTTGCTTCTCTAGCGTCTGATCGGGGTTCACGCGTCCGTGGATCATCCTGCAAGCTCCTTTTGCCACACCAGAGATGTGGCGTTTCAAATCCTGCGGCACCCGGGCCTATGAATGCCGTGACAAGCCCTGTTGGGCAGGCCGTAATGGGCCTATAGCACGGGATTTTTGCACAAGAATAGCGTGTTTTCAAACAGTTAGCGCAATCATTTTGCCGTTAGCGCCACCATCGGCCAGCAAAGCCCGAATGCGGTCAGTATTGTTGTCCGGATGGGCGAAATTGCCACCCTTCCCGCCATTGTTTCACGGGTGATTCGCTTTTCTGTTGCTAATCCGGGGCCAACGACTGAAAATCATCGAAAAATAAGAACAGGCAGCAGCAGTTAAAGGGGAGGCACACCGATGTCCCGCATCGCCCTTGTCGACGATGACAGGAATATCCTGACCTCGGTCGCCATGACCCTTGAGGCCGAAGGCTTCGAGGTTGAGACCTACAATGACGGCCAGTCCGCGTTCGAGGCGTTCAGCCGCCGGATGCCGGACATGGCGGTCCTTGACATCAAGATGCCCCGGATGGACGGGATGGACCTGTTGCAGCGGATGCGGCAGAAAACCTCGATTCCGGTGATCTTCCTGACCTCGAAGGATGACGAGATCGACGAGGTTCTGGGCCTGCGGATGGGGGCTGACGACTACGTCAAGAAGCCCTTCAGCCAGCGCTTGCTGGTCGAACGCATCCGGGCGCTTCTGCGCCGTCAGGAAGCGATCAACACGGGTGAGGCTGCGGCCACCGAAGAAACCCGGATGATGGAGCGGGGCGCCTTGCGGATGGACCCGCTGCGCCATTCCGTGACCTGGAAGGGCAAGGAAGTCGCGCTGACAGTAACTGAATTCCTGCTGTTGCAGGCTTTG
>JANMGI010000365.1:0-2663 GCA_031374565.1 Paracoccaceae bacterium
TCTGCATGCCTTCCTTAGCTTCGATCTTCGAGGTCAGCTCATCCGCGCTTGCGCCCGGAACCATGAACATGCCCATCATCATCCGCGCGCCCATCGCATCGTCTTCCGACAGAAGGCCGGTCTTGATCAGCCCGTCGATCAGCGCGTTCGCCCCGGTCACGGTCACGTTCGCCTCACCTAGCGGCATCGGGATGCCCATGGAGTTGTCGAAGGTGAATGCCCCGGTTCCTGCCAGCGCCGCACCAGCGACCTTCAGGCCCAGCTCGGTGATGTTCAGGCTTTCCGGTGCCGGGATCGGCGGCTGAACGCCGGCTTCTTCGGCCGCCATCAGCCCGGGAAGGTCGATCTTGGTCTTGCCCGAGATGTCGATGGCGATCTGCGCTGCGTCATGGGTCAGCGCGCCCTGCGGATCGACCAGTCCCCAGACTTCTTCGTTCAGGCTGAAGTCCGTCAGTTTCATCACGAACGCATAGTCGCCCGCCGCTTCGGTCGCGATCACCGGGGTCGTCATGTCGATCTCGATCGGACCCATGGTTGCTTGCACCGGAACCGGCGCCATGCCCGGAGCCATCGAAATGTCCAGTCCCTCTCCCGTCGACTTCAACGAGAACACGTCCTTGTTGAACAGAACCGTCCCCTCGCCGCCGCCTGCCTTCATGGTCAGGTCCATCGGCATCATGGTGCTGTCCTGCTTCATGCTGCCATTCGATTCGCCCTGCTTGGTCGACAGGCTGAAGCTCAGCCCCTCTTTCAGCGCAGTGGTGAAATCGTTTGCCGTCGAAATCGCGGTCAGCGCGATGGTCGACGGCAGCGCGAAGGCCATCGACATGGCGATCCCATCTGTCTCGCTGGTCGAGGTCTGCTTCATCTCCATCCCCGGATCGTCCGAGTTGGTGGTGTAGGCCAGAGTATCCGCCGCGATGTCGAGGCCAAAGGTCCGGTTGGCACCGGGGGTGTCGGAATAGACGCCCGACAGGTTGGTGAACCCGACATTGCCCGATGCGGTCACTTTCGGCGCTTCCGATCCGTCAAAGGACGTGCCCGGATAGGCGGTATCATAGACCACATCCAGCTTGGCCGCCTCGTAGTCGTAAGCCATGCCACCATCGGCTTCGCGCGCGGTGATGGTCAGCCCGTCATGCGTCAGCGTAACCGAACCTTCAGAGTCGCCCGACATCGCCACGCCAATATCGGCACCCGGTTCGATTGCGACCGTGCCGTCCGATTGTTCGGTCAGCGTCATGTCGGAAATCGTCACGCCGGTCTCGCCTTCGGGCGCAATCGACACGCCGTTCAGCGTCAGGACGCCGTCCGAGTTGTTCTCGGTCGCTGCCGACACGGTCAGCCCGACCAGCGCGCCCGCATCCTTCCACGACTGCCAGACCTGATCCGCCGTCAGCGCGGCGTGTGCGGTCCCACTCATCAAAATCGCAAAGGCCGGTGCGGCCAAATAAGCATTCATCCGAAACATGCGGTTCTCCCTGAAGCCGAAAAATTACCCCGTCACATAAGGCCTGTCGCGCGAACTTCGCAAGTGACGCTTTCAAGACCTTTTCGGGGCAGGAAAATCCCTGCTCAGGACCCGCGATAGGTGGAATAGCCGAAGGGCGAGATCAGAAGCGGCACATGATAGTGCTGGCTGGCATCCGGGATGCCGAAGCGGATCGGAATTTCGTCAAGGAAAAGAACACCTTCGCCAACCTGCCCACTTGCCCGCAGATAGTCGCCCGCGCAGAAGACCAGCTCATAGTCGCCCGCCTCCAGTGCCTCGCCCTCCAGAAGCGGGCCCTCGGTGCGACCATCGGCATTCGTGACAACTTCCTTCACCTTCCTGTGGCTTTGCCCGGAAATGCGGTAAAGCATGATCCTGACCCCTGCCGCAGGTTTGCCCTTCGCGGTGTCCAGCACATGCGTCGAAAGCCGTCCCATGGTGATCCTCCCTTGCTTTTGCGCCATCTGACCACGAAACCAAGGCCCATGCGACCCACAGTTGCGCGCATATGACTTTCCGTAAAATCCTGAAAATACTCTTCGGGATTATCCCCTAGTCTTCCCCAGACTAGTCTTCCCCGTGAAGGAGACCTCTCTTGACCGAACCGGCAAACCGCTACCCCCGGGATTTCCGGGGCCATGGCCCGAACGCACCCGACGCCCGCTGGCCCGGCAGTGCAAAGATCGCCGTGTCCATCGTCCTCAACTACGAAGAGGGCGGCGAGAACAACATCCTGCACGGAGATGCGCAATCCGAGGCGTTCCTGTCCGACATCGCCGGCGCCGCCCCCTGGCCGGGGATGCGGCACTGGAACATAGAATCGATCTACGACTACGGGGCCCGCGCCGGGTTCTGGCGGCTGCATCGCCTGTTTACCGGCATGGACATCCTGGTCACGGTCTACGGCGTGACGTCCGCCCTTGCCCGCAACCCCGAACAGGTCGCCGCGATGAAGGCCGCCGGGTGGGAGATTGCCAGCCACGGCCTCAAATGGGTCGACCACCGCGACATGCCCCCCGAGGAGGAGGCTCGCCAGATCGCCGAGTCCTTCCGCATGCACGAAGAAGTCGTCGGTTCCCCGCCGCAGGGCTGGTATACCGGACGCTGCTCGATGAATACCGTGCGTCTGACCGCCGAAACCCGGCAACTGGCGTGGATTTCCGACACCTAC
>JANMGI010000579.1:0-2049 GCA_031374565.1 Paracoccaceae bacterium
TCAGGACCTGAGGTTCGGGAAGGCCTTTGGCAGTGCCGGGAAAGGCAAAGACCTGGCCGGATGCGGGATGGCGCGCGCGGGCTTCGGCGTCCATGTGTTCTTGCGCGGTGGTGACGAACAGCGTCGCGAGGTCAGGGCCACCAAACGCCGGGCAGGACGAATGCGGGGCACCGGGGGTTTCCACGGCATCCAGAAAGGCACCGTCCGGGGCGTATGAGGCCACACGGCCTGCACCCCATTGCGCGTTCCAGAACCGCCCCTCGGCGTCGATCACTGCGCCGTCGGGGTTCAGCCCTGCACGGTCAAGGTCAAGCCACAACTGGGGTTCGCCCTTCGGCCAGCCACTGGCATCAAGTGCCACTTTCATCACCTTGCCCGCTGCCGTGTCCGAAAAATGCGCGGCGCTGCCGTCCGGCGTGAAGCAGATCGAGTTCGGGATCGAGACGCCAGGGAACAGCTGGCGAAGCTCGCCCCGATACCAGCGCCAGATCGCGCCGGCCCCCTTTTCGGCCTTCCGGCCCATCGTGCCGAACCAGAAGCCGCCCTGCCGGTCCGCGCGGCCATCGTTCGACCGGGTCTCTGGCGTGCCGACACTGGCGACGGTCTGGCGGTCACCGCTGATCAGGTTCAGCTGGAATAGCCCGGTTTCGCAGGCAATGAGCAGTTCGTCGGCGCTGATCCACCCGGCGGCGGACACATATTCCGGGAAAGTCCAGGACCGGGTTTGTGAATGAAGCGTCCGGTTCAGGATGTCGAACCAGAACAGTTCTTCACGAATGGGATGCCAATGCGCACCTTCGCCAAGTTCGCATTTGCGTTCGTCGAAGATCATGCGAAGACCTCGTCATAGGCCGCGACGATGGTGGCCGCCTTGCTGGCGATTTCGGCCGCGGAAAGGCCGGGGGTGTAAAGCGCCGTTCCGATGCCGAAGCCTTGCGCCCCCGCCTTGGCCCAGTCGGCGAAGTTCGCCGGTCCGGCACCACCAACGGCGTAGACGGGCAGGTCCTTTGGCAAGACCGCGCGGATCGCCTTCAACCCCTCGGGGCCGATCAGGCTGCCGGGGAAGAGCTTGAGGCCAGTCGCCCCGGCCTGGATCGCCGCGAAGCATTCGGTCGGGGTCATGACGCCGGGCCAGCTTGCCATTCCCGCCGCAACGGTGGCACGGATGACCGCAACATCGGCATTGGGTGATACGACAAGCGTGCCGCCTGCGGCTTGCACGCGGGCCACATCCTCGACCGTCAGGACCGTGCCCGCGCCGATCTCGGCCTCGGGCACCGCTCCGACCATCGCGGCGATGGACGCAAACGGATCGGGTGAGTTCAGGGGAACCTCGATCCGCGTGATCCCGGCGGCGACCAGCGCACGGGCGGCAGCAGCGGCTTCAGGCGGGGTGATGCCGCGCAGGATGGCGATGAGATTGCGGTGTTTCATCTGGCGCCTTCGGTCTGGGGGGAAAGCGAGGCAAGGCCCGCAAGGGTGCAGTCGGTGGCGGTCAGGCGCTGGGCTTCGACCCCCTGGGCGTCCAGCGCGCGGGCATAGGCGGCGGACAGTTTCTCGGCCCCGATCAGGGTCACGCGCTGGCCCAGCCAGTAGGGCTTGGCCCCAGCAAGTTCTGTGCCGATCAGCAACCCGGACAATCGCGCACGGGCGGCTTGCGGGGTCAGGCCCGCGATAAGCCCTTCGGCCCGCAAGGAAAAAAGCCGCGCACCCAGGCGTTCGGGCCGCGAGATCGCATCGGTGACGGCGGTGTCGAAAGCTGCATCGTCCCAGCCCTCCCCCGTCATCCCGTGCCGCAGGACCGAAGCTTCGGAGAGAAGCGCGAACATCTCGCCGGTCATGAAGGTCTGAAAGCTGACGACTTCACCGGCGCTGATATGGGCCCATTTCGAATGAGTGCCGGGCAGGCACAACACCCCGTCATAGCCCGGCATCAGCCGCAGCGCCCCGGCGATCTGGGTCTCTTCGCCGCGCATCACATCGGCCGGGCTGGTCTGCTTCAGGCCGGGGGCGATGCTGACCTTCAAGCGCGAATCGGTGGTCGGTGCC
>JANMGI010000398.1:0-4961 GCA_031374565.1 Paracoccaceae bacterium
CTTGCTGCCGCAGCGCTTGGCTTTGCGGGTGTGCTGATCGTGGCAAAGCCCGACTTCGGCCATGTCGAACCCGGTGTCCTTGCCGCCGCCGCCGCCGCCTTCTTCTTCGCCTCGACCAACCTGATGACAAAGGCCCTGACAAAGGGTGAGCCGATCCTGTCGATCCTGTTTTGGCTCACGCTGATGCAGGCCATCTTCGGCACAGTCGCCATGACACTTTTCGGACCCGTCACTCTGCCCACGCTTGCGACCCTGCCCTGGCTGGTGCTGATCGGCATCTCGGGGATCACCGCGCATTTCTCGCTGACCACGGCGCTTTCGCTTGCTCCGGCGAGCACCGTGGTCCCCGTCGACTTCGCCCGCCTGCCGATCATCGCCGTTGTCGGGGCGCTTTTCTACGCCGAACCAGTGCAGCCGTCGCTCTTTGCCGGGGCGGCGCTGATCTTCCTTGGCATCTGGCTGACTTTGCGCAGTGGAACATCTGCGCCACAGGGTCGGACAGTCACAAAACCGTGACGTGGCGTCATTGATTGACCGATTCAATCACTAAGCCTAGCCTCAACTTCAGGGGGAATTGTCGGAGGAGGCAATTCATGTTCAGGGATGAGACAATGAAACGCATTTTGCTGGCCACGTCGGCCATGATTGCCGCAGCTTCGGGCGCGTCTGCCGGTGGTGTGGAACGGTCCAGCCAGTCGGTCGCCATCCTGTTCGAACAGGGCCGCTATGCCGAGTTGAGCTTCGGGCATTTTGATCCCAGTGTGACGGGCAGCGTTGCCGGCGGAGCGGTCAGTTCCGGCGACATGGCGGGAAGCTATAATTCCTGGAGCCTGGGCTACAAGATGGACATCGGCGACCGCTTGGCGTTCGCGATGATTCTGGACCAGCCGATCGGCGCTGACGTAAGCTACCCCGCCAATGCAGCGCCCTACCCGCTTGCCAACTCTACCGCGAAGCTGACGTCCAGCGCCATCACGGCGCTTCTGAAGTACAAGTTTGAAAGCAACGTCTCGGTTTATGGCGGCCTGCGCTACGAGACCGTGCATGGCGAGGTGTCGCTGCCATCGGTGGGCGCGTATACACTGAACACCAACCACGATTCAGAACTCGGCTATGTCGTCGGCGTGTCGTGGGAAAAGCCCGAAATCGCTGCCCGTGTTGCCCTGACCTACAACTCGGCCATCACGCATTCGCTGGAATCAGTGGAACGTGGGGCCGTCACTGCGGGGTTTGATACGGTGGTGCCGAAGTCGTGGAACCTGGAATTCCAGACCGGCATTGCCAAGGACACGCTTTTGTTCGGCTCGATCCGCTGGGTGGACTGGACAGCCTTCGTCATCGACCCACCGGCCTACCCGGCGGCGCTGGGGAACCTGGTCGACTACGCCAGCGACCGCGTGACCTACAACCTTGGCATCGGTCGGCGGTTCAATGAAAACTGGTCGGGTGCCGTGACCATCGGCTACGAGAAGGCCGACGGCGAACGGACCGGCAACCTTGGGCCGACCGATGGCTACAAAAGTATTGGCCTTGCCGCGACCTACACGATGGACAAGATGAAGATCACCGGCGGCATCCGTTACGTCGATCTTGGCGACGCGACGACCAATCCGCCGATCAGCGGCGTCTTTACCGACAACTCCGGCGTCGGTGTCGGCATCCGGGTCGGTTACAGCTTCTGATCTGCCAGTCCATCAAGCTCTGGAAACCCCCGCCCCGATCCGGGCGGGGTTTTTCGTTGTGAACCCCGGCACCGGACGCTAACAGGGGGCCGCGAGAGGTGAAGCGATGATCTACCCGACCGGACAGGACTACCTGAAAGCCCCCCGCAAGCGGGTCATGCTGTTCGGCATGTCGGGGTTGGGCAAGACCTACCTTTCCACCCTCCTGCGCGATCATGGGGACTGGTTCCACTACTCGGTCGATTACCGGATCGGCACCCGCTACATGGGCGAATTCATCGCCGACAATTTCAAGCGCGAGGTGATGAAGGTCCCGCTGCTGCGTGAGCTTCTGATGACCGACAGCGTCTACATCGCATCGAACATCACCTTCGACAACCTCGCACCCCTCTCCACCTACCTTGGCAAACCCGGCGATCCGGCCAAGGGTGGCGTGCCTTTCGTCGAATACATGAAACGCCAGGAACAACACCGCGCCGCCGAAGTGGCCGCAACGCTGGACACCGCACGCTTCATGGACCGGGCCGAGGAGATTTACGGCTACCCGAATTTCGTCTGCGACACCTCCGGGTCGATCTGCGAGGTCGTCGAGGCCAGTGATCCAAACGATCCGGTGATGAAGCAGCTGTCCGAAACGCTTCTGATGGTCTGGATCAAGGGCTCTGATGCCCACACGGCCGAGCTTGTCCGCCGCTTCGACCGCGCGCCAAAGCCGATGTATTACCAGCCGCATTTTCTTCATGCGGCGTGGGAAGAATACCGCGCAACCCATTCTGTGACCGAAGAAACCTGCGATCCGGATCACTTCGTCCGCTGGACCTATGCCCGCGCCCTTGCCCACCGCCAACCGCGCTATGCGGCCATGGCGCGCTGGGGCGTGACGGTGACGGCCGAAGAAGTGGGCGCGGTCGCCAGCACCGCCGACTTCGATGCCCTCATGGCCCGGGCCATCGACCGCGCCTGACCTTGCAACCCTGACACGTAACCCATAGCTCTTGGCCCTCTGGCCCCTAGGACCCTGACCCATGCCGATCACGCTTCCCGAAACCCTGCCCGCCTATGACGTGCTGCGGTCCGAGGGTGTCATGGTCATGTCGCCTGCGCGCGCTGCGCATCAGGACATCCGGCCCCTGCGGATCGGCCTTCTCAACCTGATGCCGAAGAAGATCCAGACCGAGAACCAGTTCGCGCGGCTGATCGGGGCCACGCCCTTGCAGATCGACTTCCAGCTGATCCGCATGTCCGAACACCAGACCAAGAATACCGCCGCCGAGCATATGGCAACTTTCTATCGCCCGTTCCAGGACGTGAAAGCCAGCGGCGAGAAGTTCGACGGGCTGATCATCACCGGCGCACCAATCGAGCACCTCGCGTTCGAAGATGTGACCTATTGGGACGAGTTGCGCGAGGTCATGGACTGGACCCAGAGCAACGTGCAATCGACCTTCGGGGTCTGCTGGGGTGGCATGGCGATGGCCTGGCACTTCCACCACGTGCCCAAGCATCTGTTGCCCGCCAAGGCCTTCGGCTGCTTCCGGCACCAGAACCTTGCGCCGACCGCCCCCCTACTGCGCGGCTTTTCGGATGATTTCGTCATGCCGGTGTCTCGCTGGACCGAGATGCGGCAAGCTGACATCGACGCAGCACCAGGGTTGACCACGCTTCTGACCTCAGCCGAGTCTGGGCCCTGTCTGGTCGACGATCCTGCGCATCGGGCGGTCTATCTGATCAACCATCTGGAATATGACAGCGAGACGCTGAAGCAGGAATACGACCGCGACATCGCCAACGGCACTCCGATCAATGTGCCGATGAACTACTATCCGGATGACAATCCGTTGAAACCACCGCTCAATCGGTGGAGAAGCCACGCGCACCTCCTATATGGCAACTGGATCAACGAGATTTACCAGTCCACACCCTATGACATTGAAGAAATTGGCCTTTAGCCTGCTGATCGCTGCCGTCGCACTGGTCATCGTCACGGTGTGGCGGGCTTCAGCACGCGAAGCCGCTGCCGATGCGGCTTACCCGCCCACCGGCCAGTTCGTGACCGTGGATGGCAAGCGCCTGCACTATGAGATGAGCGGTGAGGGCCCGGACCTGGTGATGATCCACGGCGCAAGCGGCTCGCTTCGCGACCTTACCTTCGCGCTGCGGGACCAGTTGACCGACCGCTACCGCGTGACGGTCGTGGACCGCCCCGGCCTTGGGCATTCGGACCCGCTGGAAGATTCCAGCCTTCTGGCTCAGGCGCGCTTCATCAAGGCCGGGGTGGCACAACTGGGGGTGAAAGACCCCATCGTTCTTGGCCAAAGCTACGGCGGGGCAGTGGCCTTGGCCTGGGCGCTGGATGGCGGCCCGAAAGCGCTGGTCCTTGTCGCCAGCCCCTCGTTGCCCTGGCCGGGCAAGCTGGACATCTGGTACCGCGTCACATCGAACCCGGTGGGGCGTGCGCTGGTGATCCCCCTCGCATCGGCTTTCGTGCCTGACAGCTACATCCGCACTGCTACCGCCGCCGTCTTCGCCCCCGACCCCGTGCCACCTGGCTATGACGACTTCCTCGGCAGTCCCCTCACGTTGCGCCGCGCCACGCTTGCGGCCAATGTGGCGCAAGTGAACGCCCTTCGCGCCGAGCTGGTGACAATGGAGCCGCGCTATCCCACCCTCACTCTGCCAGTGGAACTGGTGCATGGCGACGCGGATACGGTTGTGCCCTTGACGATCCACTCCCTCCCCCTGTCAAAGCTGCTGCCAAACGCGACGCTGACCTTGATCCCAGGTGCGGGCCATATGCCGCACCACGCACATGCCGACGTGGTCATCGCCGCAATCGACCGCGCCGCATTGCGCTGACGGGCCCAATCGCCATACTGGCGGCGATGTAAGGAGGATTCAGATGACCCTACCCTTCGACGGTGCAATCAGCCGCTACTTCCGCGAAGGCGCACCCGCCGCGGTGCGCAAGGCCATCGAGAAGGCCGACAAGGACGCGATCCTAACGGCCTCTTATCCCTACCAGGAAGAGATCAGGAGCAAGGATTTCGACAAGCAGATGGACGTCCTGCAGATCGAGCTTGCCAAGATGCAGGCCGCGATCAAGGCGACCGGCAAGCGGCTGGTGGTGATCTTCGAAGGCCGGGATGCGGCGGGCAAGGGCGGCACGCTCAAGTCGGTTACCCAGAACATGAACCCCCGGCAAGCCTATGTCGTGGCGCTGTCAAAACCAAGCGAGCGGGAAAGCCAGCAATGGTATTTTCAGCGCTACGTCGACTGGTT
>JANMGI010000408.1:0-16541 GCA_031374565.1 Paracoccaceae bacterium
CACCAGATCGCCGCCGACATCGGCTGCCACCTCTTCGCCTCCCTCCCCCCGTTCGAGATTGGCGGCGCCACCATGGGCTACGGCCTAGGCCCCGCTGCGAACGGCGCCTTCGACGGCGGCGGCGAAAAGCGCCCCATCGCAATCATCGGCGACGGGGGGTTCTGGCACAACGGGTTGTCGTCAAGCTTCACCAACATGGCGTTCAACAAGTCGGACGGCGTGGCGATCATCGTCGACAACTACTACTCCGCCGCGACGGGCGGTCAGGACCTCATGTCCTCCCGCGCCGACAATGCCTCGAAGGCCACCGGGAATCCCATTTCCAAGGCACTCAAAGGCATCGGCATAGATTGGGTCCGCCAGATCGACCACACCTATGACGTCGCCAAGATGCGCGCCACGATCCGCGAGGCGCTGACCACGTCCGAGAAAGGCCCCAAGGTCATCGTCGCCTCGTCCGAATGCATGCTGAACAAGCAGCGCCGCGAGAAACCTCTTGCCCTGAAGGCCATCAACGAAGGTCGGCGGGTCGAGGCCCCCCGCTTCGGCGTCGACGAGAGCATCTGCACCGGCGACCACGCCTGCATCCGTCTCTCCGGCTGCCCTTCGCTGTCGCTGAAGCGGCTGGACGACCCCCTGCGTGACGACCCGGTCGCCAGCATCGACCAAAGCTGCGTCGGCTGCGGCAACTGCGGCGAGGTTGCGGATGCCGCGATCCTTTGCCCGTCCTTCTACCGCGCCGACGTCATCCACAATCCAAGCGCTTGGGAACGCGCCATCGCCCGCCTCCGGACCCGCATCATCCACTGGCTGCAAACCCGCCGCGACGCCCGACGCCTGACCTTCGGACCCGCCGAATGACCGTCCACCCCAGCTTTGACCCCCGCCCCATGGACCCCGCCACCCAGGGCATCATCAAGCTCGCCCTCCTCGCTGTCGGTGGGCAGGGCGGTGGAGTCCTCACCGGCTGGATCGAAGACCTCGCCCGCGCCAACGGTTACGCCGCGCAAGCAACCAGCGTCGCGGGCGTCGCGCAGCGCACCGGGGCCACCGTCTACTACGTCGAAATGGCTCCCGCGACGCACGGAACCCCCATCTTCTCCCTGATGCCCTCCGCCGGTGATGTCGACATCATGGTGACCGCCGAGCTGATGGAGGCTGGCCGCGCCATCATCCGTGGCTTCGTCACCCCCGACCGAACCACGCTCATCACCTCGACCCACCGCTCGCTTGCCGTGTCAGAGAAAACCGTTCCCGGCGACGGCATCGCCAACGGGGAGGAGGTGCTTGCCGCCGCCGACATCGCCGCCCGTCGCGTCATTGCCGCCGACTTCGACGCGCTGGCCCTCGCCCAAGGCTCGGTCATCTCCGCCAGCCTGTTCGGGGCCCTCGCAGCCGCCGAAGTCCTCCCCTTCCCGCGCGCAGCCTTCGAAGCGGCCATCGCCAAGGGCGGCAAGGGGGTGCAACCCTCGTTGAAAGCCTTCGCCGCAGGCTATGAGGCGGCGCGCAGTGGCAGCCTGGAAGCCGCCCCACCCAAGCCGAAACGCACCGAGGCCCCCAAAGGCCCCGCCAAACTCCTTGCCGAGTGGGAAACTTTGACCGCCCGCATCGACCGCTTGCCAGCGCCCGTGGCCGACCTCGCCCGCCCCGGTCTGCGCAAGGTCACAGGCTTCCAGAACCTGGCCTACGGCCGCGACTACCTTAACCGCCTCGACGCCATCCTCGCCGTTGACCGCGCCCCTTTCGACCTGACGCGCGAAGCTGCCAAGCACATCGCCAATGCCATGGCCTATGACGACATCATCCGCGTTGCAGACGAAAAGACCCGCGCTGCCCGGATGACCCGCATCGCTGGCGAGATGGGCGCGAAAGACCAGCACCTGATGCACCTCACCGAATTCCTGCACCCAAGGGCCGAAGAGATCGTTTCTCTCCTTCCCGCCCGGATCGGCGCAAAGTGGGCGGCGAACCCCCGGCGGATGGCGCTGATCGACCGGCTTTTCAACAAGGGCCGTCGCCTGCGCACCGACACCTTGCTTGGCTTTCTGGTGCTCCACGTCCTTGGCGGGTTGAAAGGCTGGCGGCTGAAATCTCTCCGCCACGCCACCGAGGTCACGCATTTGGACCGCTGGCTCACGACCGCCCTCAGCTACCTGCCAACGAACTATGACTTGGCGGTAGAGGTCATCCGCTGCCGCCGGCTGGTCAAGGGCTACTCCGACACCCACGCCCGCGGGCTGTCCAAATTCGACACGGTCCTTACGGCCATATCGCAGGTCAAAGACCGCACTGATGCCACCGACTGGGCCCGCCGACTGCGCGAAGCCGCTTTGAAGGACGAAGAGGGCAAGGCCCTCGACGGTGCCATCGCCACGATCAACAGCTTCCTGTGACCTTCACCGCTTACAGCCTATTCCGGCAGGGACCGCAGGAACGCGGTCACCGTTTCGTCCGAAAACGGTGATGTCAAAACCACAGAACCCACTGCTGAAGTGTCCTCCAGCGTGCTCAGCAAGGCATGTGGAATTGCGTGCTCGGCAAGCAACCGACCCAGCGGTGTTTCATGAAAACCCCGCGGATCACCGCTGACGATTACGGCCTTAGGTCTGGACAGCCGAAGTGCTCGCAGGACACCAGCCTCTGCATGAAAGAAGTCCACAGCAGCCGTTCGGTCGGACACGCGAATTGCCTGGGCAAGATCCTCCGCCACAATCTGTTCCCGTTCGACTACAAAATATCGGTTCATGCGCTTGTCCCCTGGTTCATTGACTGAACCAGCGTTTGCTATGAAGCTTCTCGTCCGACCGCGCATTAACCTGTGATAACCAGGTAAGGAAACTCTCATGGCCGATCAGACCGACTGCCAGGACTGCCAGCTGCGCTGCCGCCCGCTGTTCGTGCCGATGACGGCGGACGAAGTCGCCTTCATGCGCCGCTTCAAGTCAGGTGAGGCTGTCGTCCCGATTGGTGCTGAAGTCATGTCGCAGGGCCAGAAGTCGCCCGTGCTGCAAACCGTGTTGTCCGGCATGGCCGTCCGCACCGTTCTTTTGGAGGACGGCCGCAGGCAAGTGATCAGCTTCGTCTTCCCCGGCGACCTGATCGGCCTGCACTCCGGTCTGATGGGCGAGGCGCGCCATGGCGTCACCGCTGTCACCGAGATGACGCTCTGCTCATTCCCGCGTGGCAAGATCTGGGATCTCTTCACCAACCAGCCCGCCCGCGCCTATGACCTGACCTGGATCGCTGCGGTCGAAGAGAACTTCCTTGGCGAAACTGTCGCGACCCTTGGCCAGCGCGACGCGATAGAGCGCGTCGCCTGGGCCCTCGTGCGGGTGTGGCGCAGGCTGGTGGCCCTGGGGATGGAGCGTGACGGGGCCGTGCCCTTCCCGTTTCGCCAGCAGGACCTTGCCGATGCTCTGGGCCTGTCGGTCGTGCACACCAACCGCCGGATCGTAGCCTTGCGGCAGGCAGGGCTGGCCAACATCACCGGACGAAGGTTGCTGATGCACGATCACGCACGGCTGTCCGCGATTGCCCATCTGGATATGGAGAAGGACGAGGTTCGCCCGATCCTCTGACAGGCGTGCCGTCAATAGAAACGACCCGCGCCACAGTACGTGGCGCGGGCCGCAATTTTTCTCAGTCAGCGTCAGACGCCGTTACGCCTTGTAATCAGGCAGGGCTTCCAGCTCGGCCTTCGTCATGTTGACCCAGACCCGCACCGCGCCGCCTTCAGTCTGGGCAACAGTCAGCCGGTCCATCGGAATCGCAACGGTTTTTGCGCCCATCCCAAGAAAGCCGCCTACTTCCAGAACCACATCGGTAACCTGGCCTTCAGCGGTCAGCACCAGGTCCGACACTTCGGCAATCGAGGTATCGGTGGCATCGCGCACGTCGGCCCCGGTCAGAAGCTCGGCGGTCAGAGTGTCGGCCGGAACCGCCGAATACCCCTCGGGCAGGGCCATCGTCCCGTCTGCCTGAAGCTCGGCGGTGGTGGTCGCTGCGGTGTCAGCGGTTGCCGCCGGATCGCTGATCGCTTCGTTCACGACCGGAACGTTCTCCAGACCACCCTTGTCAGTGGCGTCCGCCTGCGTGTCCGCAACCGGCATCGCCCATTCCGGAGCCGCGTCCAGCGTCGCCCGGTCCGCCTGCATCACCAGGAACCAGTCATCGGCATCCGTCGCGTCGTCCTGAACGAACTTCAAAGCGGCCATGTCCACGGCAACCTGACGCTCGCCCATGCCAAGGAACCCGCCGATGTCGACCAAAACCGCGTCGACCGTGCCGTCACGGCCAAGGATCACGTCATTGACTTCGCCAATGTCGTTCCAGCCTTCCTGAACGCCGTTGTAAGCGTCGGCATCAACCATGGCTTCGCTGACATAGATCCGCGAGCCGATCAAAGCCGAGGCCGAAACCGAAGGCCCCATGGCTTCGGTCTGGAAGGGCGATGCCGGGGCATCCTGCGCCAACGAAGGCAATGCAAGGCCCGCCGCCAAAGCGGTTGTAAGTAGCAAGGTTTTCATCAGAATCTCCTGATTTGTCATGTGGTTGAGGCAATGTCACATTGACATCGCATGTGGGGGACCAACACCCAAAGGCCGGATGAGTTCCGACCAAATCCTGCCCGCACAACGCCTTTGGCAGGAAACCGCCCGCAAGCCCGGTGTCGTCAGACCATTTCGTCGGGGACCAACGGAACGGCCCGTCCAAAGCTCTCGGCCAAACGGATATCATAGGGCGAAGGGAACCCGCGCCGCTGATCCGGTTGCAGTTTGGCACTGCGTGCCGCCAGCGCCGACCAGACCTGAACCGCCCCAACAGGGTTGAACAGGTCGTCCCCTGCGTCCAACGGCAACCAGTGCGCCATCAGCCGGTGCCGCAGCCCCGCACTCGTATCTGATCGGAAAACACCACCCCGGCTTCGGTATCCCAGCGCAGAGACTGCCCGCTCCAACGCCGGACAAGCCGCGGCGGCAGTGACGAAAACCTCAACCTCGCGCGGCAATCAGGCCCGCAGCGTTTCGGTCGAGGAAAAGAACATCGCCTGACTGACGGCCGACCGCACCTGTTCTTCCGTGTAGGGCTTGTTGATCAGGAACGCCGGTTCCGACTTTTCGCCGGTCAGCAGACGCTCCGGGAAGGCGGTGATGAAAATCACGGGAATGTCGCCGAACTGGCCAAGGATCTCGCTGACCGCAGCCACGCCGGACGAGTTGTCCGCCAGCTGGATGTCCGCAAGGATCAGTTGTGGCCGGTCAGCCGCCGCCATCGCAACCGCCTCGGTATGCGTCCGGGCATTCGCCGTCACCCGGTGACCCATTCCTTCGACAATGGCCCCAATGTCCATCGCGATGATCGCCTCATCCTCGATCACCAGCACCGAGCCGCTCAGCGACTGCTCCATTTCCTGCACTGCCACGTCAATCAGGTGCCGCGCTTCATCCTCGTCGATCCCCATGATCTCGGCAACTTCCGCATGACGGAAGCCTTCAATCGTGCCCAGCAGCAACGCTTCGCGCGAATTCTGCGTCAGACCCGCCAGATGCGCCTGCGCCGCGCCAGAAAGTGCATCGTCCGCGTCGGCCACCGACGCACCCGAGGTTGACCAGATGGAATGAAACACAGCGAACAAGGAAACCTTCGGATCGGAATGTGCCGACAGAAGTCCCGGATCAGCAACAATCGTCTCCAGCACTGCCACCGCATATTGGTCGCCGCTGGACTGGTTGCCGGTCAGCGCGCGGGCATAGCGGCGCAGATAGGGCAAGTAACGCGCAACGGTGGCCGAAGGATCGGCCGCTTTTTGTGCGAGCATGTGGTTCCTCTCCGTGACTTTTTCGTCTTGTTTCTGAAAGAAGAACGCAGTTGCCAGCAATCGGTTCCCAATAAAGCGCGTTTATCCATAACTTCCGTAAAAAAGCGGGAACCAAACGCGCAGCGATGTGTTGTGCACCGAGGGCTGTAGGAAACTGGAAGTCATGAAGAAACCGACAGATGAGGATGCGCCGAAACGGCAGGCCATCCGCGAGCAGATCGACGAAAACCTGAAGCGGGTCTACACCGCCACCTTGAACGAAGACCTGCCGGATCGGTTTCGCGATCTTCTGGCGCAGCTAAAGGCCAAGGACGGGTCCGGGCCGGGCGGCGCGGCATGACCGCACAACAGCTGGATCCGCGTGATCGCCTTGCCGGGGCGATCCCCAAGCTGCGCGCCTTCGCGATCAGCCTGTCGCGCGACGTCACCAAGGCGGATGATCTGGTGCAGGACACCATCCTGAAGGCCTGGTCCAACATGGACAAGTTCGATCCGGCAACAAATCTGGATGCATGGCTCTTCACCATCCTTCGAAACACGTTCTACTCGTCGCTGCGCAAGACCCGACGCGAGGTTCAGGACAGCGACGGGGTCCATGCCGCAACGCTTTCGGTAAAACCCGCCCATGATGGTCGGCTGGCCATGAAGGAATTCCTGCGCGCCTTCGACCTGCTCAGCCCCGAACATCGCGAAGTCCTCATTCTGGTTGGCGCTTCAGGGTTTTCCTGCGAAGAAGCTAGCGGAATGATGGGTGTGGCCATCGGGACGGTGAAAAGCCGTGCCAGCCGTGCCCGCAAGCGCCTGTCGGAACTGCTGCATCTGGAAGAGGGAGAGGACATGTTCTCGGGAACCGACAAAGCAATGCAGGCGGTCGTCCTTAGGTCATCCGCAGCCGGGTTTTGATCGGCAAATTCCGCTCTTTCCTGACGACCAGCAGCCTTGGGGTGCGGCTGGGCTCTACCCTCATGCTGGCGCTGGTGCCGCTGGGGCCCTATCCATCGTCCAGACCCAGGACGCCCTGCGGCAGGTAGATGAAACCACGTTGCAAGGCGTTGGCGGGGCATCCTTTCAGGCGGTGCGAACCCAGATCGAGCTGATCAACGAAGCGCAGATTTCCGCCCGCGTGCTTGCCACGGTGTTTTCGCAGTCACGCAACACGGGAACATTCTGCAACGAGCAGGTCGCTGCCATTGCCCGCGACATTCCTCAGGCAACGCTGGTGGCCTATGTTCCGCTCAGCGGTCTGATGACCTGCTCGTCGAACGGACGGGTCTACGACTTCAAGGACGACGCGCTCTTCCAAAGCGTGGTGGAAAAGCCCTTACCAAAGGTCGTCTACAATCCGCACGGCCCCGTCTCGGGAACCGCCGTTATCGGCGTCACCCACCCGGTCTTCGACCCGTCCGGGACGCAGGTTGGGATCATCGCGATCTCTCTGTCGTATCAGGCCGTTGCGCCCGACGAATACTCGGACGCGATTGCGCTGTGGCGACCTTCCTACCTTGCGACCTTTCAATCCGACGGCACACTGCTTTTGTCGTCCGACGCAGCCGTCGCCCCAGCGGATGCCGTGCCGCAGACCGTAGATCTGACCCGCCTTTCGCTGATGGCCGACAAGCCTGCCTACTTCAACGATGCGAACGGCAGGCATATTTTGTCCGTTGTTGGCGTGACCCGCGATCTTTACCTTCTGTCTGTCTGGCAAAGGGATGGTAGCAGCCTTTGGCAAAGCGCCAGCGGTATCACCCCCTATCTTCTTCCGGCTTTGACCTGGATTTCGGCCTTTGTCGCAGCGGCGTTCGCCTCCAGCCGCCTTGTCGTCCGTCATGTTCGCGCCGTGTCGCGCTCGATGACCGATTATGTGTCGACCCGGCGTCGCTTGCTGATCCCGGATGTGACCGACGCTCCGACCGAGATTCAGCGTCTGCACGCCGCCTACGAAGGCATGATCCGCACCATCGAACAGGAAGAGGCAGAGCTGCAGAATCTGATCGTCGACAAGGACGTGCTTCTGCGTGAGGTAAATCACCGCAGCGGCAACAGCTTGCAGATCATCGCATCGATCATGCGCATGTACCGGCGCGAGACGACCGACCAGAAGATCCGCGCCGTGTTGGACGGCCTGATCAACCGGGTGATCGCCCTGTCGTCGACCCACACCAGTCTTTACACGCTGTCCGGTCAGCGGGACGTGGCCATGGATGTGATTCTTTCCAACGTTATCAAGCGGTTGAAGGAAATCCACGGGATTGCGATTGGTGTCGCGTCAAAGCGTCTGCAACCCATCCGCATGGACGCTCAGGCCGCCGTTCCCCTTGCGCTGGCCCTTGCCGAAGCGGTGGGGTGCTACTTCACGCGCCCGGGTCTGGTGAACGGGGAAGTCGTCGTTGACCTGTCGGAAACTGACGGCCTGATCCAGCTGCGTGTCGAAGGTCCCGAAGTGCCGGAACTGCGCGCCGAGTCGCTGACCGGCCTCGTCTCCCTTCCGCAGCGCATGTTGCGGCAGTTTGCATCCCAGCTGTTCGGGACGGTCACCCTCCGGCAGGACGGAAATCGGACGATAGTTGAGTTGGTCTTCCCAAGGCCGAACGCGGGATCGTAAAGACCGGCCCCGAAGGACCGGTCTTGCTGTGCTTGATCAGGTGTGAGGTATCAGGAATTGGGGGAAGGGTTGGTCGGGGATGCCCGACTGAAAAGCCCGGCCGCGCTGTCCAGATCGCGCCTCAGCGCTGCAGACAGCGTCCGGCCAAGCGCGCTGGCATTCACCGCCTCACGCCGGACGGCGGTCTTCACATCCGCCGCCAGCTGGTCGCGCGCGTCGCCCATAAGCCGGTCCTCGGTCTCGGTCTGTGGGAACAGGTAGGCAACCGCAACGCCAGCCGCCGCAACAGCAAGGCCCGTCATCAAAGGGCTTGCCTCCACGCTCCTCCGACCCGTCTCGGCCATCGCGATCCGGCCCAGATAGATCCGCTCGCGCGCCAGAATCGCCTGCTCCCGCGCCGCCCCGGTCAGGGCGCCAAGCCCTTTGCCCAGCGCCGCCGTCGTCTCGGAGGCGAGTGCGGCCAGAACATCGGCCCGGTGCTTTGCCAGCTGCGCCGCCGGGGCCAGACCGCGCCGCGCCGCGTCGTCGATCTGCGCCAGCAAGGCCCGCGCCTTGTCGTTCAGACCTTGAGCCGCGCTCAGCCAGTCTTCTTCCGGATCAACCGGCTCGGGCGCGGGTGGTCCGCCTTCATCTTCCCAACGGGTCAGCGCCTCGAACTTCGTTCCCGCCAGTGCCGGCACCGGTCCAGCCGCCTCGACATCGGACGTCCGCTGCCGACCGAAGACCAGCCCTGCAAGCGCCACCCCGGCCATCGCCGCCATCATCGGTTGCCCGCGCACCGCACGATCCAGCACTGAAAGCGCCGGAGCAGTCTGCCGCATCAGCGCGTCCTTGCCTTCTGCCATCAGGCTTGCAGGCCGCATCTTTTCGCGCAAGGCCACCAGAGACTGCGCCAGCGCCATCCGGTCGCGGTCCAGCGACCGCTCGATCTCGCTCATGGAAAACTCGGACATCTCATGCTCCTGATCCGCTGACGCCCTGACGCACCGCTTCGGCGTCACGCCGAAACCCGCGCAGGGCCCGATCCGGCAAGATGCCCCGCAGGCGCAGCGCCGCCCGCGCGGACATGACCAGACCAACCGCTGCCAGGCACAGAACCGCCCCGACGATCAGCCCGGCCCAGGCCGGCCCAAGCCCGGTTCTGGCCAACCCGGCAATGGCCGCTCCGGCCAAAGCGTTCAGCCCGACCAGACCAACCACCCCCGCGACCGCGATCTTCACCAGACCCGACCCCGCTGCCTTAAGTCCCTCGGCCGCTTCGGCCCGGGCCAGCGACAGCTCACCCTTGACCAAACGGCCAAGGCCAGCGGTGATCTCGGCAAGCAGGGACAAGGTCCCCGCTTCCCGATCTTCCGGCTCTGCCGACATCAGACCCGCGGCCCCAGGTCACGGTTGCTGTCATGGTCGCGCTCGGCGGTCCGCCGCTGGTTGGATGACCGCACGAACCGCGCCGCCGCAAAGCCCACGACCGCCGCCGCCGCCATGAACGCCCCCGGATGCCGCCGCGCCAGACCTTTCACGTCCGACGCAAGGTCGACCACCGACCGCTGGCGCAAGGCATCCGACGCCGTGGTCAACCCCTGCGCAACCGTTGTCAGAACCCGCGACTTCAGCGCATCCCCGTCCGCGTCGGTCGAGGCACGCTGCAAGGTCGCCGCCAGACGCTCGCCCACATCCGACAGAGTTTCCCGCGCCGCATCCGCCTTTTCCACCGCAACATCCTTGACCGTCGCAAACGTGGATTCCGCAGCTGCCACGACTGAATCCTTTGCATCCACCGCACTGTCCTGCGCCTTGCGCAGCGCGCCGCCCAGACGCGACCGGCCCTCGGCCAGCGCATCCTCGCCCGCGTCCTTCAAAGACGCAGCAATGTCGCGCGCAGCTTCTCCGGCTTCGGCCATGGTCTCTTTGGCCCGCTCCGTTGCGTCTTCGGCCACCTTCGCGGCAGCCTTGCCACCGTCGCGCATCTTTTCAGCCAGATGATCGACCGAAGAAGCCAATGCCTCTTCCCCGTTCTTCACGGTGCTTTTGTACGTCGCAGTCATGGTGTTTCTCCCGAAATCCGCTTCATCGTCAGCACGCCGATTCAAGGCAGCGCTGCATCTCTGTCGACCCAACGCGAGACCGTGCCTTGGGTTCCCAATCCCGGTTTCGCAAAATCCGAAACCCGATCCGGGAACCAGATCGCGGTCTCCGAAGTTGACATCCCAGACACACCATACAGCCCGTCAGGGCGCATCAATTAAAAGGAGAAAACCCATGCTTGGTTGGGCCGTTACCTTCCTCGTCATCGCCATCGTCGCCGGAGTTCTGGGCTTTGGCGGCATTGCCGGCACTTCTGCCGGAATTGCCCAGATCCTGTTCGTCGTCTTCCTGATCCTGTTTGTCGTCTCGCTGCTGCGCGGCGTGAAGGCCCGCTGACCTTCGTCCCCGAGGAAGCGGCTTTTCCCTCCCGCATTCCTCGACTGGGCTGCAACTTCGGTTGCAGCCCTTTTTTTGTTGAAATCATCACGATTTGCAGCTTCAACCCCCTGCCGCGCTTCAAGCTGCCGCTTCCACCCGACGCGTCAAGATCTGCACCATCAGGGTGATCCCGTCCGCTTCCATCCTGGGCCGCAGCCTGTCGATGAACTGGACCAGAGATGACACTGCCCGCCCGCGTTCGACCACCAGCTCCACCCGCGCGCCCGCGCGGCGTCGCAGCGCCGGAAGGAAGGTAAGCACCGCACACATCAGCGCGAACATCGCTTCGCTTTCGTCGCCATCAGCAGCAAGGATCATCCGGTCCAAACCGCCCGCCGTCTGCAGTGTTCCGTGCAGGGCCGACAGCGAGGCGCTTTGCCGGAAATCCGTCCATACCACCTCTGCCCCCGGCACCGAAAGCTCGGCCAGGGTCAGGCGCACCAACGACCGCCCGGCTATGATGATCCGGGCGTTTTCCGGCAAGGCAAGCGTGCCCGCTGGCAAGTGCAGTGCGTCATCGTTCAGAAGTACAACCGATTGGCCCGGTTGAAGTGTCATCGACGTGACCCTTTCTGATGCGGCAGGATACGGGTCAGAACGCCCGGTACCCCAATCGGTTCCCAAGCTAAACCCGCGCATGGAACCGCTTTGAAATTCCGGCGTTTCTCAACACGGCAAACCGGGGGGCATGATGAACGACGCAGACACCGCGACCATTTCACGGCGCGACATGGGGGCGGTGACGGTCGAAAGTGGCCATTCTGTCGTGACTCTGACAACGCTTGCCACCATCACCGTGGTCTGCGGCATCCTTTACGTCGCGAAGGACCTGTTCCTTCCCCTCGCGCTTGGAATGCTGTTCGCGTTCATCCTGACTCCTGTCGTCAACGTCCTTCGCCGCCGTGGCCTGCGCGACATGCCTTCGGTGATCATCACCGTGCTTGCTGCCGCCGCGCTGGTTGCCAGCTTCTTGTTGATCCTCGCCTACCAGATCAGCCAGATTGGCGCGAACCTGCCACAATATCAGGGCAACGTGCTTACCAAGATTGATACCCTGCTGGAAGCAGGCACTGACAACCGCATGGTGGCTCAGCTGCAAGTGCTGGTCGCGAACATATCCGAGCGCCTGGCCGCCCAGACCGCCAGTTCGACCGCCGGGGACCAGACCATGAAGGTCGAAGTGGTCGAACATACCGGCATCATGGACTGGCTGAACAACGTGATCCTGCCCGCGCTGGCTCCGGTCGGCACCTTTTTCCTGATCTTTGTCGTCGTCGTCTTCGCGCTTCTCGAACGCGCCACCCTGCGCGACCGGCTGGTGCAGCTGATCGGCGGCACCAACATCCTTGCCACCTCTCGCCTCTTGGCCGAGGCTGGGGCCCGCGTTTCGACCTACCTTCTGGCCCAGCTGGTCGTGAACGTCATCTACGCCATTCCAATCTGGCTTGGCCTCTGGCTTATCGGTGTGCCGAACGCCCTTTTCTTCGGCCTCGTCACGCTGGTGATGCGCTTCGTGCCCTACATCGGCTCGGCGATCTCGGCGATCCTGCCGCTTCTCATGGCCTTCGCCGTTTCACCCGACTGGTCGCTTGTCCTGTGGACTGCGGCCCTGTTTCTTGTGGTCGAGCTTGTCACCTCGAACATCATCGAACCTTGGTTCTACGGCCAGCGCACCGGCGTCTCACCCCTTGCCGTCATCGTCTCGGCCATGTTCTGGACCTGGCTCTGGGGCCCCATGGGATTGATCATAGCCACGCCGCTGACAGTCTGCCTGGTAGTGATCGGCCACCACGTCCCCAGCCTGCGCCTCTTTCCGATCATGTTCGGCGATCAGCCCGTTCTGGCCGACTCTGCCCGGCTTTACGACCGCCTGCTTGCCGGTCGCTCGATCGAGTTCACCGAAGCCGCGACCGCAAGCACGTCAAAACGTTATCTTGCGGATTACTACGACAAGACGGCAATCCCGGCCCTGGCACTTGCGCAAGCCGACCATGACGCAGGCCTTTTGTCCGAAAACCAGACCCACCGCATCGCCAGCGCAGCCTGGACCCTGACCGAAGAGCTGGACACCGTCGTCGAGTACGAGCTTGCCGAAGCCGCCGAAGCCGCCGGGGGCCCCGACAAGACCGAGATCAGGACCGATGGTGACACCTCGCTGGTGGCAAATGGCCTTCTGGATGGCCTTGGTCGCAACATTGCGGTGATGGGCGCGCACACCCAGCTTGACGGTGCGGCGGCGCAGATGGTCAGCCAGGCGCTGCGGGCCGAGGGTGCCGAAGTCCGCATCTTGCCCCCCCGTCCCGTTCTGCCGCGCGCGCTGGGCGATTTCAAACCCGAGGTCTTGATCCTCGTCACCCTTGATCTCTCTCATGCAGCCGCAACCGCGCTACAGGTCCGTCAGCTGCGGCGGCGCCTGCCCGGCGTCCGGATCGGCATTGCGCAATGGGCGGTGTCTGATAACGGCGCCTCCGAAGCCCCACGCCCTTCCGTAGCTGATTTCACCGCTACGGGGATGGAGCAGGTCTTCGAAAATGCCTTCACCGCGCAGACTAAGGCTGCCTGACAAAGCCGAAGGACCGCCGCGTCTGGCCTCCAGACGCGGCGACCGTTCAGGTTTGGATCACAGATCCGTCTCTCCCCGTGTGCCCATGTCCGGTGATTTTCCCTTCACCGCCCCAATGACGATGCTGGCAATGCCGCGCAACAGACCCGGCCCGTCCCAGACATCCGCATGTCCGGGGTCAATCACCAGCGTCACTACGTCGTGCGCCTCGGGCCCGTTCGGCCAGAACGCCTGCGCGCCGGGGCTCCACAGGTCCTTGACCAGCCCCTTGTCCGGATTGACGCTGGCCACGCCCGCCAAAGCCACATGATCGCCCCCGCCCTGATAGGACAGGAACACCTTGCCCTCCAGGCCGATGTCCCGCGCTGCCGATGAACTCATCTCGGTCAGCACATAGATCACGCCCTTCTCCGGCGTCGGAATCGTCGACATCGGCCGTCCTCGCTGGCCGTCCGGCCCCTGCGTGACCAGCATGGCGATGTCGATGGACGTCAGGATCTCCCACACCCGTTCCGCTGGGACGGGTTCGATCTCGGTCGGGTTCACAGTGTTCTCGTGGTCGCTGATCAGGGTCATGTCACGCTCCGCTAAGGTTGGTCGTTTCCCCAACCCAACGTCCCGCGCCCGCCCCCGGTTCCGGATGCACCCAGCCTCCGGCTCAGTTCAGCCGGTCGTCAAAGCTCCGGTCGTCATAGGGGCGATCCTCATTGACCGCCCCCCGCCGCAGGATCGCGACCCCCCGCAGACGGCTTGCCATCAACCGGATGATTCCGGCCCGTACCGGCGGCAACAGCAGAACCAGCCCCAGCGCATCGGTGAAAAACCCCGGCAGGATCAGCAGCACCGCCGCCACCCCGATCAGCGTCCGGTGCATGATCGGTGACAGCGGATCCCGCACGCCGTGCTGCAACCCTTGCCGCAACCCCCGGCCGCCCATCGAGATGCCCCGCAACAGCAGCACTCCGGTCACAGCCGTCAGGATCACCCAGGCCAGCGTCAGCCAAAGCCCCAGCTTCGCCCCAAGCGTCACGAACAGGCCGATCTCGACCAGCGGCAACGCAAGCACTCCCAGCACGATCCACATTGCCGCACTCCGTTCGTTCTTCGGTCCCATGGTAGACTTCGCCGCTACCCCACCCTACATAGGATCAAGCTGCGCCGATTTAAACCGAACCAAACACGTCCAGAGGTCAACAATGAACGGGTCCCTGATCCAGCTTCTCGTCCTTGCCGGGATCGCGATCTTCCTGATCCTCAAGCTGCGTTCCGTTTTGGGCACGCGCGACGGCTTTGAAAAGCCGCCGATCCCGCTGGATGAGGTCCGCCCCCGCATCCGCCGCGATTTCGAGGTGATCGAAGGCGGGGCTGACCGTGACATCATCGACCACGTCTCCGAAGGCTCCGACGCCGCCCGGGCGCTGGCCGAAATGAAAAAGGCCGAACCCGCCTTCACCGTTGGTCCCTTTCTGGAAGGCGCGCGCGGCGCTTACGAGATGATCCTGATGGCCTTCGAGAAGGGCGAGCTTGACCGCATCCGTCCCTTCCTGTCCGACGACGTCGAAGCCAGCTTCGCCGAAGCCATCGCCGAGCGGGAAAAGAATGGCCTGACCGTCGAAGCCAGCTTCCTCGGAATCAAGGAACTGACCCTTAACGCGGCCACCTTCACCCCCGAAAGCCGTTTCGGCGAAATCGCCGTCCGTTTTGTCGCTGACCAGACCTACGTTGTCCGCAACAAGTCCGGTGAGATCGTCGAAGGCTCGGTGCGTGAGGTGAAGAAGACCCGCGACATCTGGACCTTCGCCCGCCAGATGGGGTCGGACGACCCGAACTGGCAGCTTGTCGCCACCGGCGATTGACCCTTTTGGGATGCGGGCGGCACTTCCCCTCCTTGCCACGGTGGCGGCCCTGATGGCCGCCCCGCTGCCTGCCGAAGTCCTTGATTTCGAAGCCCTCGATGGCTGGCGCGACGACAACCACGTCGAAGCCCTGCAAAGCTTTCTCAACACCTGCAACCTGATCGACGCCCCCGATTGGCAGCCGATCTGCGCCATGGCAGCCGATGTCCCGAAAGACGACGCCTCGGCCCGCAGCTTCTTTGAACTGTTCTTCAAACCCGTCGTCGTGGGCCAGCCACCCGCCCTGTTCACCGGCTATTTCGAACCTGAACTGGATGGCTCCCCCACCCGCTCCGGTCGTTTCAAATACCCGATCTACCGCCGCCCGCCCGAGCTTCAGGACGGCGTCGCCTATCACACCCGCTCGGCCATCGAAAGCGGGGCTATCGCCGGGCGCGGGCTTGAACTCGCCTGGCTTGATGACCCCGTCGATGTCTACTTCCTGCAAGTGCAAGGCTCGGGTCGCATCCGGATGACCGATGGCACCGTGGTTCGTGTGGGGTATGCGGGCAAGAACGGCCACGCCTACCGCTCGGTCGGGCAGGAAATGGTCCGCCGTGGCACCCATACGATGGACCAGGTATCCGCACCGGAAATCGCCAACTACGTCCGCTCCAATCCCTCTGCTGGAAGCGAACTTCTCGACACCAACCCCTCATATGTCTTCTTCCGAAAGATCAGCACCCTGAACCCAGAAGACGGCCCCATCGGTGCCATGGGCCGGTCGATCACTACGATGCGCTCCATCGCCATCGACCCGAAGTTCACCCCCCTCGGTGCCCCGGTCTGGATCGAGAAAGACGGCCGCCGCCCGATCCGCAGCCTGATGGTCGCGCAGGACACCGGCGGCGCGATCAAGGGCATGCAGCGCGCCGACATCTTCTACGGCACTGGCGCTGGGGCAGGGGATGCCGCCGGCACAATCAAGGACGGCGGACGGATGGTTCTTCTCCTCCCCATCGATAGTGCCTTCGCGATGCTGGACGACGAATAATTCCCATGCCCCGCCGCCGACATCTTTCGCCCGAGGAGGCCGATCTCTGGCGCAGCGTCGCCCGCACGGCGCGGCCGATGCACAACGCGAAGCTCCACCTGCCCGACCCGCCTCCGCCCTCCCAACCGCCGCCCATGGCGCACGCCAAGCCACGACTTTCGCCCTTCACCTTGGGCGAAAAGCATCGCAAACCCGAACAGCGCGAC
>JANMGI010000441.1:0-1768 GCA_031374565.1 Paracoccaceae bacterium
GTCGAAAACCAGTGGACGTGGTTGCCATCCGGGTCGGCCTCCAGCACCGCGCGCGGACGGGTGCTTAGACAGGACCGGATGCGGATGTGCGTCAGGGGTCCAAGGCGGGCGGCAAGCGCCTCGTCGAAGGCGTCGGGCTGGCCCAGCACGGCCCCATAGTCCAGCCACATCCCCGGCTTGACCAGTGCTGCCGCTTGCTCGGCCGTGATCCGCTTCGCTGCCTTCGCCATCGTTTCCCCCAAGCACTTTGGCCGGCAGTCAAGCACGGGCGGCAGGTTCTGCCAAGCCTCAGGACGCCCTACTGATCAGCGCTGTTCCCGCCACCGCCAGCGCTGCGCCAACCCAGGCCAAAGGTCCCGGCATCCGGCGAAAGACGACCCAGACCATTGGCAGGATCAGGATCGGGGTGGTCGACGAGAGCGTGGTCACCATCCCGACATCCCACCGCGCCAAAGCGGCCATCAGGAAGGACATGCCAATAACCATTCCTGCCAGAGCCGAGAGGCCGATCTGCCGGACCTCGGCCCGTGCAGGCAGGGCGGCAGGGCGCAAGACGGGCAGGGCAAGGAGCAGGATGAAGAACAGCACCCCCGTCCCAGACCGCACCAGCATTGCAGCCACGGGATCGGCGCCCGAAAGCATGGCAGGGCGGGCGAGGAGGCTGCCGATGGCTTGCGCTATCGATGTGACCAGGCCAAGCGAAATCCTGATCCACAGCGGCTTTGGCGTTCGCGCGCCTTCATCCTGCTTCGGCCCCATCACCGCCAGGGCGATTCCCGCCACGATCAGACCGACACCAGCCGCCTGAAGGGGGCTGACGGTTTCACCCCGAAAGCCATAGCCCAGGGCCAAAGCGAAGGGCGAGGCGGTTGTGAACAAAAGCGCCGAGATGCGCGGCCCGGTAAACTGGATCGTCGCGATGTAGGTCAGCGAGCCGATCATGATCCCGGATGCCGAGGAAGCGGTGAGCCAGAGAACCATCGGCAGGTCCAGTGACCTCCACCCCCCGGTGACCAGCACGATAGCGTCGGTCATCAGGAAGGCCAGGCTCATCTGCCAGCGCGACAAATGCAACGGCCCGACCCGGCCCGACACAGAGTCGATGAGCATGGCTGAAGCCGCAAAGGCCGCCGCCGCTGCTAGGGACAGGGCGACGGCCAGCATGATGTGTCAGATCACCAGCGCGATTGCCGCCGCAAGGATCGGCACGGTCTGTGCGTTCAGGCCCGCGATGTTGATCCGGCTGTCACCGACCATGTAGATGCCATGTTCGTCCCGCAGCCGGTTCACTTGCGCCTCGGTCAGGCCAAGGCGGCTGAACATGCCACGGTGATGCGCGACAAAGTCGAAACGGTCAGAATTGGTCGCACGGCGCAACTCATCGGCTAGACTTTTCCGCAGGCCCAGCATGTTCTGGCGGACCTCCTCCAGTTCGGCCTTCCACTCGGCGGTCAGGGCCGCATCCTCAAGGATCATCGTCACCAGCCGCGCGCCGTGGTCGGGCGGGAAGCTGTAGTTCTGGCGGTTGAGGAAGTTCAGGTTGCCCTGCACCACCGCCTTGCGGTCGGGGGAAGTGAGGGCCACCAGAATCCCCGTCCGCTCGCGGTAGATGCCGAAGTTCTTCGAACACGACGCGGCGATCAGCACTTCCGGGAAAGCGGCGGCGATCTTGCGGGTGGCTTCCGCGTCTTCCTCAAGTCCATCGCCGAAGCCCTGGTAGGCGAGATCGACGAAGGGGATGGCACCTTTGCGTTGCAGCAGGGCGATG
>JANMGI010000447.1:0-3582 GCA_031374565.1 Paracoccaceae bacterium
GATCGCCCGCTTTGCCGCGCTGGCGAAAGAACTGGGCGCGGTTCTTCCCATCAGCTTTTTCGAACGCGCCGGTCCGGCCTTTTTCAACTCCGTCGCCATGGTGGACGCCGATGGGCGCACCTTGGGCATCTACCGCAAGAGCCACATCCCGCAAGGGCCTGGCTACGAGGAGAAATATTACTTCTCGCCCGGCGATACCGGCTTCAAGGTCTGGGACACTGCCGTCGGTCGGATCGGCGTCGGCATCTGCTGGGACCAGTGGTTCCCCGAATGTGCGCGGGCGATGGCGTTGCAGGGGGCGGAACTGCTGCTTTATCCCACCGCCATCGGGTCTGAACCGCCTGCACCCGGCTATGACAGCCAACCGCATTGGGAGATGGTGATGCGCGGCCATGCGGCGGCGAACATCGTGCCAGTGGTCGCCTCGAACCGGATCGGTATGGAGGTTGCACCCGACGGGCGGGAGGTCACGTTCTACGGCTCAAGCTTCATCGCCGACCATACCGGACAGTTGGTGGCCAAGGCCGACCGCATGACCGAAGGCGTGCTGACCCACCAGTTCGACCTGGATGCTATCGCCGCGCTGCGTGCCAGCTGGGGTCTGTTCCGCGACCGACGGCCCGAACTTTACCGGGCCGTCGGCACTCTGGACGGGCGCGTCCAGCGCGGCTCTGCGCTTGATGAAGTGACTCAAGCGCAGTGACGTGGGCGATCAGGCCGCCTTCAGCTGATCTGCCATTTCGTGATTGCGGTCGCGGTGCCCGGCCTCATCGGCGCGGACGGCGATGACGACCTCACGCAGGCGGGCGGTTTGCGGAAGGTGCCAGTAGTCGATGGCAATTTGCGGGGCGGCCACGTTTTCGACCAGACCTGCGTCGATCTGGGCAAGATACTGCGTGTAGCTGACCACAGCCTCTTCCTCGAGATACCCCACGATCCGGTGCGCGATGCGAGGGGCGAAGAGGTAAAGCCAGAAGTAGGCGTTGTAGAAGATCAACTGCCCGACCATGATCACCCAGCGTTCAAACCGCGAAGGCTGCGCGACCTCGATGAAGGTCATCAGGTGCATCCGTTCGTTGTCGGCTTCCTCCAGTAGCTCCCGGATCCAGCCCTGGTCGTCACGGATGTGGCGCAGCGCCTTCAGGTGCTGGAGAAGGCCGCCCACCATGCCCGGCACGGCGGCGACGGTTTCCAGCACGACCGCCCGGTGACCGTAGCGCTTGGAAAAGAAGGAGTCGGCAAAGAAGCGCATGAACTTGACAGTGCGCAGCGCGATCCTGTCGCCGAAGGTGGCCGGGGCATGATGCAGCGTGAGGTCGGTCATGTGAGTGGTGTCTTTCATGATTATACCCTGCGTCAAAAGCACATCCAGCATATAAACATTTCCCGGAGAAATGCATGGGCAGAGCCTGCGGCAGGACGGCGCAGCGCCAAAGCAAAGGGCCGCCCGGACAAGGGGCGGCCTTGATCTCGCGCTGGCAAACCTTAGCGTTGGCGCAGGTCGATGTAGTCGCGCTTTTCCGGGCCGATATAAAGCTGGCGCGGACGGCCGATCTTCTGGGTCGGGTCGGCGATCATTTCCTTCCACTGGCTGATCCAGCCGACAGTCCGCGAAATCGCGAAGATCGGGGTGAACATGGCCACAGGAAAGCCCATCGCCTCAAGAATGATGCCCGAATAGAAGTCGACGTTTGGATAAAGTTTCTTCGAAATGAAGTACTCATCTTCCAGCGCGATGCGTTCAAGCTCTTTGGCAACCTGCAGAAGCGGGTTGTTGTGGACGCCCAGAAGGTCCAGCACCTCGTCGCAGCTTTCCTTCATCACCTTGGCGCGGGGGTCGAAGTTCTTGTAGACCCGGTGACCAAAGCCCATCAGCTTGATGCCCGAGGTTTTGTCCTTGGCCTTCGCGATGAATTCGGGGATGCGGTCAACGGTCCCGATCTCGCGCAGCTGTTCCAGTGCCGCCTGGTTCGCCCCGCCATGCGCCGGGCCCCAAAGGCAGGCGATGCCGGCCGCAATGCAGGCGAAGGGGTTCGCCCCTGACGAGCCCGCCAGCCGCACTGTGGAGGTCGAGGCGTTCTGTTCATGGTCGGCATGCAGCATCATGATCCGGTCCATCGCCTTTTCGAGGACCGGGTTGACAACGTAATCCTCGGACGGGACGGCAAAGCACATGTTCAGGAAGTTGCCGGCATAGCTGAGCGCGTTCTTCGGATAGACGAAGGGCTGGCCGACCGAATACTTGTAGGCCATGGCAGCGATGGTCGGCAGTTTCGCAATCATCCGAATGGCGGCAACCTCGCGCTGCCAGGGATCCGTGATGTCGGTCGAGTCGTGATAGAACGCCGCCATTGCGCCCACGACGCCCACCATCGTGGCCATCGGATGCGCGTCGCGGCGGAAACCCCGGAAGAAGTAGTGCATCTGTTCATGCACCATCGTGTGGTTCGTCACCCGGTGGATGAAATCGGCCAGCTGATCGGCACTGGGCAACTCGCCATATAGCAGCAGATAGCACACCTCAAGATGGGTGGACTTTTCCGCGAGCTGTTCAATGGGATAGCCGCGATACAGCAGTTCGCCCTTGTCGCCGTCGATATAGGTGATGGCGCTTTCGCAGGCGGCGGTGGAGGTGAAACCCGGATCGAAGGTGAACACGTCCGCTTCGGCATAAAGCTTGCGGATGTCCAGAACGTCAGGGCCGAGAGTGGGTTTGTGGACGGGAAGATCGTAGGTGTTCCCGTTCAGGCTTAGCTTGGCAACGTTGTCCGACATGGTGTCTTCCCCGGTGTGGCGGGTCGTCCCTGGTCCAGGGGCGGCCAATGGCTATCCTGCACCCCGTCAGGGGCAGCTTCAAGGCCGGGAGGCGCGGATCACGACGTCGCGTCGACCAGCCTGGCGATGGTCTCTTCACGACCGATGGTTAGCATCATGTCGTAAACCGAAGGTGTAACAGTTCGGCCCGCGATCGCGGCCCGAAGTGGTGCGGCAAGCTTGCCGAAACCAAGGCCGTTTTCCGCGGCAATCCCGGTCAGGATCGGCTCTAGCGCCTCTTTCGTCCAGCTAGCACTTTGCAGTCGCGGCGTCAATGTTTGCAGTATACCACGGGATACCGTATCCAGCGCTTCAGCCGCTTTCAGGTCCTGCACGACAGGGCGCGAGACCATCAGAAAAGACGCCTTTTCAATCAGTTCCGGGAATGTCTTCGCAGATGACTTGAGGAAGGTCAGTGCCTTCCGCATCAGGTCTTCCTGCGCCATTGTCAACGGATCACGCCCTGCGGCGACCAGATATGCCTGCAATTCATGCAGCAGTGCAGCATCGTCGGCCATCGCCATGTGATGCCCGCAGGTGTTCTCCAGCTTCTTGAAGTCAAGCCGCGCGGGGGCGCGACCGATTCCCGACAAGTCGAACAATTTCATCGCCTCGGCGCTGGTGAAAATCTCGGTATCGCCATGCGCCCAGCCAAGGCGTGTCAGATAGTTGCGCATTCCGGCGGCGGGGTAGCCCATCGCCTGATACTCCTCGACCCCCGTGGCCCCGTGACGTTTCGACAGCTTCTTGCCGTCCGGCCCGTGGATC
>JANMGI010000586.1:0-6156 GCA_031374565.1 Paracoccaceae bacterium
TTTCCGAATTCGGCCTCGGCGGCACTGACGCCATCGCCCGCGAAGCCGATCCCGACGCCAGCTTCGTTCACCAGGAACTCACGAAACTCGCCCCACCCCCGACGCTCGAAAGCTTCATGCGCGCGCTCCAGTCCCGCGCCCGCCTCGCCCGCCTCTGGCGCGCATTCTTCACCGACTGGCCGGTCCTTCTCACCCCCGTCTCGGGCCAACTCCCCTTCCCCGACCACTACGACACCTCGTCGCCGCAGGCCTTCGCTGAAGTGATCGAGGCGCAAATGCCCCAGATCGCACCCCCCTTCATGGGCCTGCCCGGCCTGACAGTCACGACCGGGCGCACCGCCACCCACCCCGTCGGCATCCAGGCCCTCGCCGACCGGGGGAACGAACACATCCTCCTCGACGTAGCCGACCTCCTCGCCCCCGAAATCCCGGCGGTGACCCCGTAGGTCGGGGTTCACCCCGACTCGCACTGGCACCGGTCACCTGTCGGGTGCACTACAGCGCACCGAATGCGCCAACATCCTGGATTTGCAGATCAAAGCCTGTCGAACGGCTCCGTCCTGCCAATCCGCATCGCTCGTCGCTGAAGCAGCAGTACCGGCAGCGGCGCTGCCGCGAACAGCAGCATGAAAGGGATCGGCCCGGAAAGACTGCGGATCGCAGACAGCACAGAGGCGCCAGTGCAATGGCTGTTTCCCAGCACCATCAGGCACAGCACAAACACCATCTGCGCCATGTGCAAGTTGAGAAGCATCACCGAAAACCGAAAGCGCCTCAAAACAGCAGTTGATCCGTTGCAACGGTTCCAAGCGCGCGGAACACCCACGGCAGGACCAGGCCCAGCACCTTAACGGGACCTGTCCAGCTGCCCATTCCGCCGTTTCGCGTGGCGATGTAGCGCGCAACTTCATACAGGCCCTGCGCAGGATAGGCATCGAGTAGCCTGAGGATCACCAGCAGACCAAGACTGACCATGTGCAGCGGCACAGACGATCCTCCAAGAGATGCAAGAGCGTGACATTGTCTTTTGCCAAAGGTCAAGTCAGGCTCGCCGTCGCGGACGTCTGCCGATCTACTGCATGCTGGCGCACCGCCGAATAGCCATTTCCGGCGATCTGTCGCTTTCCCGTCTGCAAGTATCCCCGCCGGAGGCTCCGCGGAGCCGGTTGGCCGAAGGCCAGAGGCGAGACAAAGGCTTGCGCGTCAGCGCTCAATTCAACAACCGACCCAACCCGCAAGACGCCCGGGCACAAGGCACCTCCCCTCCCCCTCCGTGGGCAAGGGTTGGGATGGAGGGTGTGGGCTACCGCCACAAATCTTAAGACCAGGTAAACGAAAAAATTCAACCCATTGATTATATTATATTTCCAAACTTTGTCCACCGTGGACACCCTTCAGTGCGACCCCCCGCAGACCTCGCAGTCCGCACGCTTTTTCACCCCGATCACCCGGGTCTCCATATAAAGCGCGTCGTGGATCAGAAGCCGCCCCGCCAGCCCCTCGCCCGCGCCGGTGACCCACTTCACCGCCTCCATCGCCATCATGGACCCGATCACCCCCGGCAAGGGCGCCGCCACCCCCGCCTCGGCGCAGGTCGGCACCAGACCCGGCGCGGGCTTCACCGGGAAGACGCAGGCATAGCACGGCCCCCCCTTCGCCGGATCAAACAGCGACACCTGCCCCTCCCACTGCGTGATCGCCCCACTGATCAGCGGCACCCCCGCCGCCACGCAGGCCCGGTTCACCATATACCGCGTGTCGAAATCATCGGTCCCGTCCAGCACCAGATCGAACGCGCCGACCAGCCCCTCCGCGATCTCCTCCGTCAGCCGGCGATGATAGGGCTGCACCTCGATGAACGGGTTCAACGCCCGCATCGCGACCTCGGCCGAGAACACCTTCGGCATCCCGATCCGCCCGTCCGTGTGGATCACCTGCCGTTGCAGGTTCGACCCCTCCACCACGTCATCGTCGATCACCCCGATCACCCCCACCCCTGAGGCCGCCAGATACAACAGGACCGGGGACCCCAAGCCCCCAGCCCCCACCACCAGCACCTTGGCCGCCTTCAGCCGCTTCTGCCCCGGCCCCCCGATCTCGCGCAGGATGATGTGGCGCGCATAGCGGTCCAGTTCGACCTCGCGGAACGCGCCGGACGCCACCACGGCCACCGGCTCCTCGACTTTCCGTCGCCGCACCACCCTCAGGACTCCCCTGTAGCCCAGCACGACCGCGGCCAGCAGACCAAAGACCACCCAGCCCCGGAAATCGCCGCCCACCATCCGCGCCATGGGGCTCTCCCCCTGCCCCGGCAGATGCGCGACCATCAAGATCCCCCACCATCCGACCGCAAGTCCAAGCCACCGCGCCCCCCAGCCGCGCCACCGGCCCAGCGCCCACAGGCCGACGAACCCCAGCAATCCGATCATGAACGCAAGCCGGTCGACCCGAACCCGCCCGTCCCCCGCGCTGTCTCGTCCAGCCCCTCGACCACCGCAAACCCTGCCTGCACCACGGGTGCCACCACCACCTGCGCCACCCGGTCGCCGTGCCGCACCGTGTAGGGCTCCGTCCCAAGGTTGATCAGCGACACCCCCAGCGGTCCACGGTAATCACTGTCGATTGTCCCGGGAGTATTCGGCAGCGTGATCCCATGCTTCGACGCCAACCCCGACCGGGGCCGCACCTGCATCTCGTAGCCATCGGGCACCGCCACCCTGATCCCCGTCGGACAGATCGCCCGCCCCATCGGAGCCAAATTCAGCCCCGCCTCCCGCTGATCCTCGGGGAAGTTCGCGCACAGGTCAGCCCCGGCCGCACCTGCGGTCTGATAAGCAGGCAAAGGCAGGCTCCGGTCAGCCCAGTCTTCCCAAAGCACCTGCACAACCGGTCCCATCGCCCCGCCTTTCATCTTTGCCCAAATATCCCCGCCGGAGGCACCTTCCGTCAGCCCAACGCCTCGGCAATTCGCGCCGCCAGCTTCCGCGCGACCGCGTCCTTGCCCATCCGGGGCCAGACCTCCGCCCCCGTATCCGAGATCAGCGTGACCGCATTCTCGGCCCCGCCCATGATCCCGCTGCCAGGCGACACATCGTTCGCCACGATCCAGTCACAGCCCTTGCGTACCCGCTTGGCCGTGGCATGGGCCAAGACGTCCACCGTCTCCGCCGCAAACCCGACCACCAGACGTGGCCGCCGCGCGCCTTTTGACAGGCCTGCCAGAATGTCCGGGTTCTCCGCAAACTCCAGCGCCGGGGACTTGCCTGATCCGTCCTTCTTCAGCTTCTGCCCGCTCGCATTTGCCACCCGCCAATCCGCCACCGCCGCCGCCATCACGGCCACATCGGCAGGAAGCGCGCCTTCGACCGCCGCCGCCATCTCCCGCGCCGTCTCGACCCGCACGACCGCCACCCCAACCGGAGGAGGCACCTCCGCAGGTCCCGTCACGAAGGTCACGCGCGCACCCAGATCCCGCAGCGCCACAGCAATCGCCGTCCCCTGCGCCCCCGAAGACCGGTTGGCAATATACCGCACCGGATCAATGGGTTCATGGGTGGGACCCGAGGTTACCAGCACATGCTTGCCCGCCAACGGCCCGCCGCCCAGCGCCCCACCAATCGCCGCGACAATCGCCGCAGGCTCGGCCATCCGACCCGGCCCGTATTCGCCGCAGGCCATCTCGCCCTCGTCCGGGCCGACCATCAGCACCCCGTCCGACGCCAACACCCCAAGGTTCCGCTGCGTCGCAGGATGCGTCCACATCCGCACATTCATCGCCGGGGCAACCAGCACCCGCTTGTCCGTCGCCAAGAGCAGGGTCGAGGCGAGGTCGTCCGCCCGCCCCCCTGCCATCTTCCCCAGCAGATCCGCCGTTGCCGGGGCCACCACCAGCAGGTCCGCCGAACGGGACAACTCGATATGTCCCATCTCAGCCTCGGACGTCAGGTCAAAGAGCGCCTCATGCACGCGCGATTTCGCCAGCGCCCCGACGGACAGCGGCGTCACGAATTCCGACCCCGCGCGTGTGAGCACCGGAACCACCACGCCTCCCGCCTTCTGGATCAGCCGGATCAACTCCAGCGCCTTGTAGGCTGCGATCCCGCCGCCGATGATCAAAAGAATGCGCTTGCCAGCAAGCATCGGCAGGTCCCCCTTGAAGGCTGCCTGAAGGTGTAGGGGCCAAGCCCGGCAAACTCAACACCACTCGCCCAGCTTTCCCTTCACCAAACATCCCCGCCGGAGGAGAAGCCAAGCGCGACTGCGCGCAGGCGACCAAAAAGGACTGCGCGTCAGCGCTCGATGTGAAAGCCGCCCAAACCCGAACCTCAGGTCAGAAAATGATGCACTTCACGGGATTGACCTTCCAGACTGCGCCGCATCTTGGCGAAAGCGGCGGCTTCCAGCTGCCGGACCCGCTCCTTGGACAGGCCCAGTTCCGCCCCAAGCGACTCGAGCGTCCGTCCTTCTTCCTTCAACTTGCGCTCGGCGACGATGTAGCGTTCGCGCGGGTTCAGCCCTTGCAGCGCGCGCGACAGCCAGCTGCGCAAAAGCTCGGCGTCATGCGCACCCTCCACGGCTTCCGCGGC
Organism: Paracoccaceae bacterium; assembly: GCA_031374565.1. GTDB lineage: Bacteria > Pseudomonadota > Alphaproteobacteria > Rhodobacterales > Rhodobacteraceae > Tabrizicola. The sequence goes on from JANMGI010000586.1 coordinate 4,587, forward strand.
CTGCACACCATCGTCTTCCAGCGCGTCGATCCATTCGCGACCATCGTCGTCCAAGCTTTGCGTCGCATTCAGCGAATAATCCGACCCGGAAAGCCGTCCCTCCATCATCTCGACATCACCGAGGGGCACACCCAACTCGGCCGCCACCTGCTGGCGCAGCGTGAACTGATCCAGCCGTTCCCCGCGTTCCGCCGCCTCGCGCTCCAGCTTGGCCTGCACCCGGCGCAGGTTGAAGAACAGCGACTTCTGCGATGAGGTGGACCCGGTCCGCACCATCGACCAGTTGCGCATCACATAATCCTGGATCGATGCCTTGATCCACCAGACCGCATAGGTCGAAAACCGCACCCCCCTGTCGGGATCGAACTTGTCGGCGGCCTTCATCAACCCAAGGCTGGCTTCCTGGATCAGGTCGTTCATCGGCGCGCCGTAGCGGCGGAACTTCGACGCCATGCTGATCGCCAGCCGCATGTAAGCGGTGATCAGTCGGTGCAAGGCACGCTCATCACGCTCATCGCGCCAAGCCCGGGCGAGACGTGTCTCGGTCTCGGCATCCAGAAGCTCGGCCTTCATCGCTTGGCGCGACACGTTCCGGTCGGTATATCCGTCAAGTGCCATGACTACCTCCACGTCTGCCGTTCACGGCGTTCCTGCCGCAATTTTACCTTTCTACGGAGCAACCCGGTGACCGGATCACTTCCACGCTTCACACTTGTCACCGGCGGTGCCAGGTCCGGCAAATCCGCCTTCGCCGAGCGTCTGGTCGTCCAGTCGGGCCGCCCGCGCCGCTACATCGCGACCGCCGAAGCCTGGGACGACGAGATGCGCGACCGCATCGCTCAGCACCAAACCAACCGCGCCGAAGGCTGGACCACTATCGAGGCCCCGCTTGACCTTGCCTCCGCCCTGACCGACGCCCGGGACGTAGAGGCCGTTCTGGTGGACTGCGCCACCCTGTGGCTGACCAATCACCTCCTTGCCGAAAACGACCTGACCGCCCAGACAGAAGCTCTGATCTCGGCCCTTGCTGCCTGCCCCGCCCCCGTCATCATCGTCAGCAACGAGGTTGGCTGGGGAATAGTTCCCGACAATGCGCTGGCCCGTCGCTTTCGTGATGAACAGGGTCGACTGAACCAGCGTCTTGCGCAGAATGCAGGACTTGTCGTCACGGTCATCGCGGGCCTGCCACTGGTGCTGAAGGGCCAGCTACCGACATGACGCGCTTCTGGCTCGTCCGACACGGTCCGACCCATGCCAAGGCGATGATTGGCTGGACCGACCTGCCCGCCGACCTGTCCGACATCGCAGCGCTGGCGCGCCTGAATGCACACCTTCCACCCGATGCCGCTGTCATCTCCTCCGACCTTTGCCGTGCCATGGCCACCGCCGATGCCCTTGGCCCCCGCCCCCGCCTGCCGCATGACCCCGGCTTTCGCGAGATCCACTTCGGCCAATGGGAAACCCGCAGCTTTGCCGAGATCGAAGCGGAAAGCCCCGCGCTGATCCGCAGGTTCTGGGAGGAACCCGGCGATACCCGCCCTCCGGGCGGCGAAAGCTGGAACGACCTGAC
>JANMGI010000594.1:0-2936 GCA_031374565.1 Paracoccaceae bacterium
GGCACCGACAACTCGCCTGCGATTTCCTTCAGCTTCTTGCGGTCGACCGCATTGGTGATCTTGCGGGAAATCCCGCCGCCCCGCGCCGTGTTCGGCATCAGGACGCAATACCGGCCCGCCAGCGACAGATAAGTGGTCAGCGCGGCGCCCTTGTTGCCACGCTCTTCCTTGACGACCTGGACCAGCATGATCTGCCGGACCTTGACGACTTCCTGAATCTTGTAGCGCCGGGCACGCGGACGGCGAGGCGCACTGATTTCCTCGGCCACATCCTCTTCGGCGATGGATTCGATCTCTTCGTCGGTGTCGCTGGCATGATCCACAGCGCGGTAGCGCCCGCCATTGCCGCTTTCGACCGTCTCGTTGTGGTGGTCATGATCGTGGTCATGGTCGTGATCTTGGTGATCATGATCCGCCTCAGCCGCCGCCTGAACCATCGGGCCATCGCTGGCTTCGTCTTCTCCAAGGTCGACCACATCCATCCCGGCAGGGCCTTCGGCCACTGCGTCATCGGACTTGATCTGCTCTGCCTTGACCGCTGGTCGTGGAGCACGACGGCGCGACCGGCGGTTGTCTTCCTCTTCCTCGGCGCGGGCCATCGCCCGCTCTTCCTCGATCAGCGCCTTACGGTCGGCGACCGGGATCTGGTAGTAATCCGGGTGAATCTCGGCAAAAGCCAGAAACCCATGGCGGTTGCCGCCATATTCCACGAAAGCCGCCTGCAACGACGGTTCAACCCGCGTCACCTTGGCCAGGTAGATGTTTCCGGCAATCTGGCGCTTGTTTACGGTCTCGAAGTCGAACTCTTCGACCTTGTTTCCGTCAACCACGACCACCCGGGTCTCCTCAGAGTGGGTGGCGTCGATAAGCATTTTCTTTGACATGTTGGTCCACTGCGCCCCGGGCGCAACGGCGTGCCTGGCGGACCAGACAGAGAAACGAGACGTGCGGGGCGGCTTGTCTGTGCGCGGGCGGCCGGGCAAAGCACGGATGTTCGGCCAAAGGGGCCAAACTCTCCGCAACGCAAAATACCTGGTCGCCTCATCGCGGTTACAATTGAGGGGCCTTGCAGCCCCCCACCTAATCAAGCCAACAAATCCAAAGACTTGGCGGCAATGTGCACGACCTTGCGGTCGATCCGGCTCCTTTGAAGGGACACGAATTTCACGCGCCCGGCTACAAAGGAGAGAATTCATCGGGCAGTAACACTGCCTTCAGGCAACTCTATCGGGAAAGTCGGGCCAAGGGCAATGGCGAATTTGACCTGCCGACTCGCACCCGATCCGTCAGCCGTAGACGGCCAGGACACCAAGGTCGGCAAGAAGTGCAGCCGCGACAACCACGGCCAAGCGTCGGCGTCGCAGATAAAGCGCCAGAAATAGCGCGATCAGCAAGACTGGACTCAAAAGCAAAGCCATAAGAAAATTACTCAAACGGTCAGCGCAGGCACCCAAGCATTCGGCAGAGGCCGGAAGCCAAAGTCCGACTCCCAGGACTGCCCCGCTGGCGGCCCGAACTGCACACCTTGTCCACCACGTGCCCATCCTTTGTCCCCTCTCGTCAGCTGGCAACGTGGGTCGCGCTGCATGACGTCTACACTTCTGCCCACACTTCTGCTCGGCCATCGCTGCAGTGTCGCATCACCCAGCTTGGCACAGAAAATGAAATGACCGCTCGGGCCGATAAGGCGTATCAGCCCGGGCCTTGCGTTCAAAACCTCGCGGATACACCCAGGAAAGCAAAGGTCTGACCTGCTTCAAGCGTGATCGGGCTGTTTTTCGCATCTTCCATCAGACGTTGATGCTCGGCTCCGAATTCGATCGACGTCGCTTCTGTCAGCTTGATGCTTGCACCCAGGCTGATCCCGACCGATTTCAGCCCCGAATCGGCGCTGTAAATCGCCTTGCCGGACGCCCCTGACTGCGCTCCTGACACACCGAAATAGCGCTGCATGTGCTGACCATCCGCATAGGTCGCGTTGATCTCGCCCCCCAGCGTGATCCGGTCGGTGCACTCAACCCCGGTCGAGACCGCAATCTTTGCGGTGGTGCCATAGTCTGCTCCGCCCGTCACTTCTGCGCCGAAGGCAATCTGGCCCATGCGGTATTCAGTCGACAGAATGGCCAGCGCTTCATCGTCGATGTCTCCCAGTCCGGCGAGCCGGGTCGGATCATCCTTCACGGCACGTCCACCACCGTAGCCCAACGCAATTTTGACCGTCAGCTCATCGGTAAGAACCGGCGCAAAGCCGATGCCCTGCGTCCCGGCGAAATAGCGCCCCCCGGCAAAGCTTGCGTTGAAATCGAATACTGCCAGCGCTTCCGACTTGTCGGACCCTTCGAAGGTCGGACCGTAGCCCGCGCCAATCATCCCCGAGAAAGAAACGGCCCGTGTGTCCGGTGCGGTGTCCTCCGCGAAACCTGGTTGTCCGGCAGACACAATTGCGAAAATCGCGGACGCGATGATTTTGGTGGATTTGGTCTGCATTCTGATCCAGTCTTTCCAGAGGCTTCGCTCTATTGCGTCACCCCTGTCTAGACAGTGTAAGGATACCAGAGAAGGTCAGGGTTTCCTGACAACGTGACGCTGGACCATCGAGACCTTGTGTGCATGCAACCATCCCTTTCGCAAGCCAAACCGGCTTAACGAAAGCTGAACGCCCACGCGCAAGTCGTTGATGTCACTGGTCCAGCCAGACCTGTCCTGCGTGGACAAGCCCGTCAGACATACTCCCCGCGGCTAAGCCCATACTTGGCCATCTTCTCGTTCAGGGTTCGGCGTGGCAGGCAAAGTTCCTCCATCACCGCCACGATAGACCCCTTGTGCCGCCGCATCGTGTTGTCGATCAGCATCCTCTCGAACGCCTCGACATAGTCCTTCAAAGGCTTGCCTTCCGTGGTCAGCGCCGGCCCCGAAGCCTCGTTCTCCGCCATCAG
>JANMGI010000545.1:0-1773 GCA_031374565.1 Paracoccaceae bacterium
ATGCCCGGCGTCAGGTCGGGCTTGGCTCGGCGGTGCTGGCGGGCACCGGGCAGGGCGTGCAGGTGCTGGGCGTCACCCGCGATGTCGACCGCCATCTTCTGGGAGAACGCCGGATCGCGCAGGCCGGTGGCGGCGACCGCGATGTCCGGGCCGGGTTCCTGTCCCGGATGGAACAGGCCCTTGGCACGCCGGATAGCGCAGGCTCACTTGCCGCGCGGCTGGCGGCCTTTGACCAGTCCATGGTCGAGGCGTCCGGGCGTCCCGAATCGCAGGCGCGGCTGGGGGCGATCGCAACGACCGCAAGATCGCTGTTGGACGGGCTAGCCTCTGCCTCGGGCGAGATTCAGTCAGCCCGCGCCACCGCCGACCGCCGGATCGGCGAAGAGGTCGGCAAGCTGAACGCGACGCTGGGTCAGCTGCACGAGCTGAACGTCAATCTTCGGTCGTTTACCGGCGCGGGGCGCGATGTCTCGGCCCTTTTGGATGAAAGGCAGCGCCTGATCGACCAGGTCTCGGCCATCGTCCCGGTGCGCGAGATTCCGCGTGACCAGAACCAGATCGCGCTGTTCACCGTCGGCGGGGCGCCACTTCTGGAAGGCTCTGCCTCGGTTATCGGCTTTTCCGCGACCCACACGATCACGCCCGAGATGACCCAGGCGCTTGGCGGGCTGTCGGGAATCACGATCAACGGTCAACCCTATGCCACCGCCGGGTCCGCCAGTCCGATCCTGGGCGGCACGCTGGGGGCGCTTTTCGCCGTCCGTGACGATCTGGCGGTCAGCGCGCAGGGCAAGCTTGACGCCGCAGCGCGGGATCTGGTCGAAAGGTTCGCCTCTGCAACGGTCGATCCGACGCTTGCCCCCGGCGCGGCAGGGCTGTTCACCGACGCCGGGGCTGCCTTCGATCCGTTGAACGAGACCGGTCTTGCGGGGCGGCTTTCCCTGAACGCGCTGGCCGATCCGGCGCAGGGCGGTGCGCTTTACCGCCTGCGCGATGGTCTTGGGGCTGTGACCGAAGGCCCACCCGGAAACGGCACGCTTCTTGGCGCGCTGCATGCCGCCCTGACCGGCGCGCGCGCCTTGTCTTCGATCGGCTTTGCCGCCGGAACCCGCAGCTTTGCCACCCTGACCGGGGACATCATGTCCGAAGCCTCGGCTCAGCGGCTTTCGGCGCAGTCCGAGCAAAGCTTTGCCTCGGCCAAACTGACCGCACTCACCGATCTTGAGGCACAGAACGGGATCGATACCGACCAGGAGATGCAAGAGCTTCTGATCATCGAAAAGAACTACGCCGCCAATGCCAAGGTGATCCAGACCGTGGCTGACATGATCGACATTCTCATAAGGCTTGATGGATGACCCGGATTTCGGTTGGCGACGCAAGCATGACGAACATCCTGGCGCGGCAGGGGGCGGACCTGCGCGGCCAGGTGCAGCGCGCCTCGCAAGAGGTGGCGACCGGCAAGCATTCCGACATCGGGCAAGCTTTGCGCGGCGATTTCTCACCGCTCTTGGCCATCGACGCCAGCCTGTCGCGGCTGGCGGCTTATCGCACGAATGCCACGGATGCCGCCTTCCAGACCGCAGCGCAGCAGTCGGCGGTAGCCGGGCTGTCGCAACTGGCCTCGGGGATCAGCACCACGCTTCTGGGCGCGCGGAACTTTTCGACCCCCGCGCAGATCGACACGCTGGCGGCGGACGCCAAGGGCAGATTGGCTTCGGCGGTGGGCCTTCTGAATACGCAAGCCTCTGGCCGCGCAGTGTTTTCCGGCAC
>JANMGI010000595.1:0-5116 GCA_031374565.1 Paracoccaceae bacterium
GATTTCCGGCATCGGCGGCATCACCACCTGGCGCGATGCGGCAGAATTCATGGCGCTGGGTGCAGGCAATGTGCAGGTCTGCACGGCGGCAATGACCTATGGGTTCAAGATCGTGCAAGAGATGATCTCGGGCCTGTCGCAGTATCTGGACGACAAGCAGCTTGGCATGTCGGATCTGGTCGGACGCGCGGTGCCAAATGTGACGGACTGGCAGTTCCTGAACCTGAATTATGTGGCCAAGGCGCAGATCAATCAGGACGATTGCATCAAGTGCGGACGCTGCTACGCCGCGTGCGAAGACACCAGCCACCAGGCGATCTCGATGAGTGCAGACCGCGTGTTCGAGGTGATGGATGACGAATGCGTGGCCTGCAATCTGTGCGTCAACGTCTGCCCGGTCGACAACTGCATCACCATGGTGCCGATGGCGAAGGGAACCGTCGATCCCCGCACGGGCCGCAAAGTGAGCGACTACGCCAACTGGACGACGCATCCGAACAATCCAAGCGTTGCAGCAGAGTGAGATATCTCTCGCAAGCCCATGGTTCAGTTAGGAAAAGTATAATTCCTGTGGCAACGGCAGCGGGTTGATCCCGGCGGCGATGCTGGCCTTGATATAGGCGTGACGCGCCGCTTCGGCGGCGGAAACTGCGGTGGGTTCGGGTCGCGTGCGGGCTTCCAGCAGGCTTGCTCCGCTTGATGAGGGTTTGGTCATGGGCTGCTGCACGGCCTGCTCAACTTGGCTCCGGGCCACAGGCGCCATGCCTGCCACCGCAGGGTCTGGACGGCTGCGGTCTGGCACCAGAATCGGCGCCTCGGACACCGGCAGCGGCGCCCGAACGCTGGTGATCGTCGTCATGGTTATGGCCTCCCGCTCAAAGTGGCGTGGAGGGATGTTAACACAAAAGCAACAGCTTCTAAGCCGACCTTTACCTAAACATTTAGAGATTTGGCGCCAGCAGCCGTCGGAACAGGGTTTCCAGAAACCCGCCTGCTTCGGCAAAGGGGTCATGCCCCGGCCCAAGGACCGCGCGGACCTGGACATCGAAATCGGCGTAATGCTGGGTCAAAGACCAGATCGAAAAGATCAGGTGTACCGGATCGACCCGTGCGATGCGTCGCTCGTCCATCCAGCGGGTCAGCACGGCGGCCTTTTCTGCCACCAGCGCCCGCAAGTCGCCTTCGATGGCATTACGCATCCGGGGCGCGCCTTGCAGGATTTCATTGGCAAAAAGGCGGCTTTCGCGGGGGAAGTCCCGCGCCAGGTCCAGCTTGCGACGGACATAGGCCATGATCTCGACCAATGGCTCGCCAGATGGGTTCATCGCCCGTAAAGGATCAAGCCAGGTCTCCAGAAGCCCGGTCAGAAGCGCAGTGTGCACCTCTTCCTTCGAGGGGAAATAGTACAGAAGGTTGGGTTTCGACAGACCGGCAACGTCTGCGATCTGGTCCAGCGTCGCGCCGCGAAAGCCGTGCAGCGAAAAGACTTCCAGCGCCGCGTCGAGGATGGTCTCGCGGTTTTTCTGCTGGATACGGGAGCGGGGGCGGGCGGATGGCGACATGGGACCTGCGGCAATGCGGACCCCTTGGATAGCGCGGCCCGCAATGCTAGGTCAAATCATTCGCCGCCTGTTCATCATCTGCCCCACACGGCATTGGAAAGAGAGCCATGGCACTGGACCGCACCCCCATTCCAAACGACTTGAACGCCCTCCGGGTACGTCAATGACCCGCGCAACCTGCACTGCGACTGTCCTTGTCGATGACGATCGGGTCCGCGTCACCCGGTTCGACTTTCCTCCGGGGGCAGAGACCGGCTGGCACCGGCACGGACATGACTATGTGATCACCGCTGTCACCGATTGCCCGATGCGTCTGGAGGAGCCGGGGGGTGGAGGCCGGCAGGTGCTGGTTCCAGCCGGCACGGCCTACCGGCGCAGCGAAGGGGTAGAGCACAACGTCATCAACGATGGCCCGGTCCCGATGAGTTTTGTCGAAGTCGAGCTGAAATAGCGTCTCGCTCGGGGTGCGGACCAAAATCCTCAAGCAAGGATTTTGACAAGTTTCTTACTCAAGAAGCTTGGCCCCCTAACCGGCCACCAGCGCTTTCAACCCGCGGACGACCAGCTTGTGATCTTCGACCTGCGGCAGGCCTGACACCGTCGCCACCGCGACCATGCCCGCGCCGCGCACCCGGATTGGCACTGCGCCGCCGTGGTCGGCATAATCGGCAGCGTCCAGCGCGTCCCTTGCCAGCGTCTGGCCCTTGGCCTTGTTGCGCAATCCGACCAGCAGGGATGGCAACTGGAACATCAGCGCCGTGTTCGACTTCCGCTGCGCCCAAAGGTCATTCAACGGGGCCGAGCCGGGCAGCGCCGCATGAAAGAGCGTCCGGTCAACGGTGCGGATGTTGATCACCACCGGCAGGGCTTCAGCAAGTGCCATGTCGACAAGGGCCTGCCCCAGACGCAAGGCCACCGTCTCATCAAACCGGTCCAGGACCAGCGCTGCCGCTTCGGCCTCCAGCTCTGAGATATCCATCATCCCCCCTATACCGCCCCGATCCCGCGCAGGACCATATCCTTGACGCTGGCCTTTGAGGCGCGCCACTGCTTGTCGGTGAGCGGCTTTCCATCGTTCAACGTCTGGATCTGGTGTCCAAAGTCGGCGTAATGCTGCGTCGTCGCCCACAAGAGATACAGAAGATGCCGAGGGTCGACGGGCTGCATCTTGCCCTCGTCGATCCAGCGCTGGATCACCGCGATCCGGCCATTGGTCCAGTCCCGCAAGGTCGTTTCCAGATAGTCCTGGATCACCGGCGCTCCGTGCATCACTTCGGACGCCCAGACCTTCGAGCCGTAGGGATGGGTGCGGCTGATGTCCATCTTGGCATCAATGTAGGCCCCGATGCCCTCGACCGGCCCGGGCGCGTTGTCGAAACTGGACGCCGCATCCAGCCAGATCTCGAAGATCCCGCTGACGACGCGGCGGTAAAGGTCTTCCTTGGTGGCGAAATAGTAGTGCAGGTTGGCCTTCGGCAGACCCGCCATGTCGGCGATCAGTTGCATCGTGGCACCACCGAACCCGGCCTCGGCAAAGACCTTCTCGGCGGCCTCCAGAATGGCGCGTTCGTTCTCGCGCCGGATATCTGTGCGCCGACCGGGTTTCAGGCGCGAAATCTGGGCATCGCCGGGCATGGGGTTCCGATATTTTCGTTGACCGTCTGGTCAGGTTGTGGTGCGCTCGCGCCTTGACCATACGGTCAGGAAATGAGTCGCGGCAAGGGGCAGCATGGCCCCGCCGTTTCGGGGAGCGTCAGATGCCAGCAACCGGGGACAACCTGCGGATCAATTCCCAGCGGCTGTGGGACAGTCTTGAGGAGATGGCGCTGATCGGCCCCGGTATCGCGGGTGGCAACAACCGGCAGACGCTGACCGATGCGGATGGCGAAGGCCGCCACCTGTTCCAGCGCTGGTGCAAGGCGGCGGGGATGACGATGGGCGTCGACAGCATGGGCAACATGTTCGCGACGCGGGCGGGGACGGACGCGGACGCGCTGCCGGTCTACATGGGGTCGCATCTGGATACCCAACCGACCGGGGGCCGCTATGACGGCGTTCTGGGGGTTCTGGGCGCGCTGGAGGTGGTCCGCACGCTGAACGACATGGGGGTGAAGACGAAGCACTCCATCGTGGTGACGAACTGGACCAACGAGGAGGGCGCGCGGTTTGCGCCTGCGATGCTGGCGAGCGGAGTCTTTGCGGGCATCCATACTGAGGACTACGCGAAGTCGCGGAAAGACCTCGACGGCAAGGTCTTCGGCGAGGAACTGGCGCGCATCGGCTGGGTCGGGGACGAGAAGGTCGGCGCCCGCAAGATGCACGCGATGCTGGAGTTGCACATCGAGCAGGGCCCGATCCTGGAGGCCGAAGGAAAATCCATCGGCGTTGTCACCCACGGTCAGGGCCTCTGGTGGCTGGAGATCACGCTGACGGGGAAGGACGCCCACACCGGCTCCACCCCCATGAACATGCGGGTGAATGCGGGCCTCGGCATGGCGCGGATCACCGAGCGCGTCCACCAGATCGCGATGAGCCACCAGCCAAACGCCGTGGGCGCGGTCGGGCAGGTGAAGGTTTTCCCAAACTCGCGCAACGTGATCCCGGGGCGGGTGGTGTTCACGGTCGATATCCGCTCACCCGAACAGGCCAAGCTGGACGCGATGAAGGTCGAAGTCATCCGCGCCGCCCATGCAGTGGCGAAGGAGCTGGGGTTGGACTGCGAGATCGAGGACGTGGGCCACTTCGACCCCGTCACCTTCGACCCCGGCCTAGTGAAGATCGTCCGCCAGAGCGCTGAAAAGCTGGGATATTCCCACATGGACATCGTGTCTGGAGCCGGCCACGACGCCTGCTGGATCAACCGCGTCGCGCCGACAGTGATGGTGATGTGCCCCTGTGTGGACGGGCTGTCGCACAACGAGGCGGAGGAGATCAGCCCCGAATGGGCGGCGGCGGGGACGGATGTGCTGCTCCACGCGGTGTTGGAAGTGGCGGAGGTGGTGGGGTGAGGATCCAAGGTATACCCGTCCCGGGCCTGACCCGGGACCTCAATCGGCAACCGACGGCGCACTTTGCAAGCAGAGATCCCGGTTCAGGCCCGGGACGGGTTTTACTTTGTCTTAACCGTGGTGCGGCATGGTCGACCTATGGCGCATTTCGTCTACATCATGGCCTCCCGGCCCTGTGGAGCAATTTACATTGGTCGCACAGGCAACCTCGCGGCGCGCGTCGAGGCCCACCGTGCAGGACGTTCGGTGCATACGTCGAAGTACAATATCCGCACGCTCGTATGGTTCGAGAGGCACGAAGACTTTGCTGCAAGCCTGCAACGGGAACGTGCCATCAAGCGCTGGTCACGTGCTTGGAAAAATGCGCTGATTGCCGAGCGGAATCCGAATTGGCAGGACGTGACCGCGCATGTTCCATTTTAGAACCGGCATCCGGCAGTGCCCGGATCGATCAGAGGTCCCGGGTCAAGCCCGGGACGGGTATTCCTATGTCGGGCAGGAGTCGCACATGACCACCATCATCAGGAACGGCACCATCGTCACCGC
>JANMGI010000623.1:0-1980 GCA_031374565.1 Paracoccaceae bacterium
CGAGGATGTGGACGAGGCGCACAGCCGCCTGAAGGTCACGGTGTCGATCTTCGGTCGGGCGACGCCCGTGGAACTGGAATTCACTCAGGTCTCGAAAGGGAACTGAGGAACGCGTGGGAGGCGAGCGCCTGAAAGGGTGACAGACCGGACCACTAAACCGCATCCCCCAATTCCGGGCGGAGGCAGTGACAAAGGAGAGGCCAGATGGCCAAGAAGATTATTGGCAGCCTGAAGCTGCAAGTGAAGGCGGGTCAGGCGAACCCATCCCCGCCGGTTGGTCCGGCGTTGGGTCAGCGCGGCTTGAACATCATGGCCTTCGTGAAGGAATTCAACGCGAAGACCGCCGACGTGGCTCCGGGCACCCCGACGCCCGTGATCATCACCTACTACCAGGACAAGTCCTTCAGCCTTGAGTTCAAGACGGCACCCGCCGCCTACCTGATCAAGCAGGCCGCCGGTCTGCCGTCGGTCGGCAAGCGCAACCGCACCAAGGGGTCGGCCAAGCCGGGCCGTGAGGTTGCCGGTTCGATCACCGCAGCCCAGCTGAAGAAGATCGCCGAGACGAAGATGAAGGACCTGAACGCCAACTCCGTGGAAGCTGCGATGCAGATCATCCTCGGTTCGGCACGGTCCTGTGGCATCGAAGTGAAGGGCTGAGCACCATGGCAAAGATTGCAAAGCGCACCGCCAAGGCGAACGAAGCCTTCGCTGGCAAGATGAACATCACCGTTGAAGACGCGGTGAAACTGATCAAGTCGGCGGCTTCGGCCAAGTTCGACGAGACGGTGGAAATCGCGATGAACCTGGGCGTTGACCCGCGTCACGCTGACCAGATGGTCCGCGGCGTCGTGGCTCTGCCGAACGGAACCGGCAAGACCGTCCGCGTCGCCGTGTTCGCCCGTGGCGCCAAGGCTGATGAGGCCAAGGCCGCTGGGGCTGACATCGTCGGCGCCGAAGACCTGATGGAACAGATTCAGGCCGGCAAGATCGACTTCGACCGTTGCATCGCAACGCCGGACCTTATGCCGCTGGTCGGCCGCCTGGGCAAGATCCTCGGGCCGCGCAACCTGATGCCGAACCCAAAGGTCGGCACCGTGACGATGGACGTGAAGTCGGCCGTCGAGGGTGCCAAGGGTGGCGAGGTCCAGTTCAAGGTCGAAAAGGCCGGCGTGATCCACGCAGGCGTTGGCAAGGTTTCGTTCGACGACGGCAAGCTGGCCCAGAACATCCGCGCCTTCGTGGATGCGGTGTCGAAAGCCAGACCCACCGGCGCAAAGGGCACGTACCTGAAGAAGGTGTCCCTGTCGTCCACCATGGGGCCGGGCGTGTCGGTCGACATCTCGTCTGCGACGCAGGCGTAACCCATTCCCGGGTGACCGGGATGCTACCCGGGCGAAGAGATACGTCTTCTGAGCCCGGTTCTGTCCGAGACGGTGGGTGACGCGCAAACGTCATAAATCCTGCCCGAGATGGGGAACGAGATTTGGGGCGCCCTTCGTGGTGGTCTTGGTTTCGGGAACCTGACTACGGACCCGAACGCCCCGCAAGGGGCAAACATGAGCCGGGGGGAAACCCCCAACCTTGGAGTGAAACTGTGGATAGAGCCCAGAAAGAGAAAGTGGTCGATGAACTCGGCCAGATCTTCGAAAGCTCTGGCGTTGTGGTGGTTGCCCACTACACCGGGATGACGGTTGCACAGATGCAGGACCTGCGCGCGAAGCTTCGCGTCGAGGGCGGGTCCGTTCGCGTTGCCAAGAACACGCTCGCCAAGATCGCCCTTGAAGGGAAGCCCGCTGCAAAGATGGGTGACCTCCTCACGGGCATGACCGTGCTGTCCTTCTCGGAAGACCCCGTGGCTGCGGCCAAGGTCTGCGAGGCCTACGCCAAGACGAACGAGAATTTCGTCATCATCGGCGGGGCAATGGGCGACACGATTCTGGACCAGGCCGGTGTCAAGGCCGTGGCTTCCATGCCGTCGCG
>JANMGI010000644.1:0-3645 GCA_031374565.1 Paracoccaceae bacterium
GCTGCAACCGGATCAGGCGCATGCGATGTCGGGGTCGAACGCGATCTGTGCGACGACGGCTTTGCTGGAGACCGGAATGGTGCCGATGATCGAGCCGGTGAGTGTGGTCAGGCTGGACACGGCGGCGGGGTTGGTGGTGGCATGTCCAGCGTCACCCGCACCACCTTCCCGCCCTCGCAGTCCGCCGTCGCCACCACCAACCCCGCCGCCGTGTCCAGCCTGACCACACTCACCGGCTCGATTATCGGCACCATTCCGGTCTCCAGCAAAGCCGTCGTCGCACAGATCGCGTTGGACCCCGACATCGCATGCGCCTGATCCGGTTGCAGCACGATGAACCCCACATCTGCTCTGGGGTCACAGGCCGGGGTCAGCAGACAGAACGACCCCGCCGGACCGGACCGAGGTTCCGAACACAGCCAGCGGCGCAACCCATCATCGACCGTGTTCAGATGATGCAACTTCTCGGCCATTGTCGCGCCGGGGATGTTCAGCACACCCCCGGTGATCACCCGCCCGATCTCGCCTTCACAGTGGACATCCACCGTCTGTATCGTCCGGCCCCAGCGCATCGCGGTTCCTTCTCACTTCCAGTTCAGGATCGGCTGCATTGCCGCCGCAAACTCGGCCTTCTCGGCATCCGTCAGCGGGCCGAACGGCATCCGGCATTCGCCCACCGGGTTGCCTTGCAGCTCACACCCATACTTCAGCTTCTGCACGAACTTTCCGGATTCCAGCACATTCATCGCGGGCCACAAGACCTGCATGATTTGCTTCGCGCGGGCATGGTCGCCCGCCCGGAAGGCCGCATCCATCTGACACACCGGCTTTGCCATGCAGTTGGCCGGGCCGCAAATCCAGCTATCCGCCCCCCACTGCATGAAGTCCCAGGCGATGTCGTCTGACCCCGAAACCAGCTGAATCCGCCCGGCATAGCGCGTTGAGATCCCGATGGCGCGCTGCAACACGCCCGAGGATTCCTTGATCCCGATGATCCGCGGATTGTCGGCCAAGGCATCCAGCGCCTCATACGCGATCTCGACCCCATCCTTGCCGGGGTATGAGTACAGGACGATATTCATATCGGCCGCGTCGATCACCGCGTTGAAATGGCGGATGATTTCCACCTGGGTGGGCTTGGTGTAGAATGGTACCGCCAGAAGAACGGCGTGATACCCCATGTCCTTCGCTCGCCTGGTGTTTTCGATCACCCTGGCGGTCGATGGCGCGTTGGTCCCGGCGATCAGCGTCTCGCCCGGTTTGGCGTAATCCTTGACGAAGCGAAGCACCTGATCACGCTCATCGTCGCTCATCAGGTTGTATTCGCCGGACGATCCGCAGGGCACCCAACCCGAAACCCCCGCCGCGCGCAGGGCGGTCAGGTGCTTTTCAAACGCTGCAAAGTCGATCTGACCCGTGGCATCGAACGGTGTGACAAGTGCGGGCAGGACGCCGGACAACTTCAACATGGGGAGGTCCCTTTAATAGTGCTGCGCGCGCAACCCGAGTGAGCCAAAGGGCTGAAATTTGGTGTTAAGATGACGACAGCCTGACGACATGTCAAACCAAGAATGTACCGTGTCGACTTGTTGACCGCGCTTCGCTATGGTGGATGCATGTTGTCCAGGAGGTCCGCCATGCGTGACGAGAGCGAACCGAAACGGGTCAAGGGCACGGGCGTCAAGTTCGCCTATGAAACCCTGCGCGATGAGATCCTCTCGCTCGACCTCCAACCCGGCGCGGTGCTGGACGAAACGTCGCTGGCCGAGCGCTTCGGAATGTCCCGGTCCCCTGTGCGTGAGGCGCTCATCCGGCTGGCTGGCGATGATCTGGTGGTTACCCTTTCCAACCGCTCAACCGTCGTGGCACCCATCGACCTGCAAAGCTTTCCGAAATATGTCGAGGCTCTGGACGTCGCGCAGCGAATGAACACCCGCCTTGCGGCAGAACTGCGCACCGATCTTGATCTCAAGACCATCGCCCGCCGGCAGAAGGAATTCGTGGCGTCCGTGCACAAGGGCGAACACCTCGCGATGTCCGAGGCGAACAAGGCCTTTCACATGTCCATCGCCCAGGCGGGTCGTAACCCCTACCTCTCGGCCTTCTATGACCGCCTGCTGAATCAGGGGCGCCGCATGCTTCACCTGCACTTCGCCTATCTGGAGCAGGGCGATGGTGAGGTTCTCCTGACCGATGAGCATGATGAAATGTTGAACGCCATCCGGGACCGCGACGTGGGCCGTGCCGATGCACTGGCCCACGCACACACCCGGCAATTCCGCGACAACTTCATCACCTACATGAAGCAGAACTACCTGATGGACGCACCCGTCCTGTCGTTGGGGCCAGCAGCCTAACCGCCCTTAAGCCTCTGCAAAAGGTAAACTTCGCTGGTCGGTGCAACGGGTGCCGAGCGGTTGTTGGCAATGACCTCACCATCCACCGCCACCGACAGCCCCGCCTTGATCGCGGGCGCCAGACCCGGATGCGCCTTTTCAAGCGCATCCATCATCTGTCCAACGGTCGCGGCCTCCACCTCTACCACCTCCAGGCCCTCGGCGAACCGCCGCAGGCTGGCCCAGAGATGGACCTTTGCCATTACGTCCGGTTGGCCTTGATCGCCGCCAGCACCTTCGGCGGAGAGCACGGCAAGCTGCGAATGCGCGCACCCGTGGCCCCCGCAATCGCCGCCGCAACCGCGGGCAGAGGTGGGGTGATCCCCGTCTCGCCCACGCCACGCACGCCGTAGGGGTGGCCGGGATTCGGCACCTCGACGATCACCGTGTCAATCATCGGCAGGTCGCTGGCGACAGGAATACGGTAATCCAGGAAGATCGGGTTCTGCAGCCGCCCATCGGCGCCGTAAACGTATTCCTCGTTCAGCGCCCAGCCGATGCCCTGCACTGCACCGCCCTGATACTGACCCTCCACGTAAGCCGGATGGATCGCCGTGCCAGCATCCTGCACAACCAGATACCGCAGGATGGTGCTGCGGCCGGTCTCCGGGTCCACCTCGACATCGACGACATGCGTGCCGAAACTGGCCCCCACGCCTTCCGCCGTTACCTCGTGGTGGCCCGAGATCGGCCCGCCGGTCGACCCCATCTTCGCCCCGATCTCGCCGATGGTCTGCGGCGGGAACTTCCCCGCGTTCGGCCCGGCGGGGTGCGCGGCACCGTCCACCCATTCGACCGCTTCGGGATCGATGCCCCAGTCGGCTGCTGCGCGGCGGCACATCTCGGCCATCGCTTGCCGCGCGGCTTCCACCGCCGCCTTGCCGCTGGCAAAGGTCGCCCGGCTGCCATGGGTCGGCTCATTTACGCCCAAGGCCCCAGTCTCGACCACGTTCACCCGCACGTTTTCGTACGGAATGCCCAGCGTCTCGGCGACCATCAGCCCGATGGAAGCCCGGCTGCCGCCAATGTCTGGCGTGCCGATCATCACCGTCGCGGTCCCATCCTCACCCACTGCCAGCGTCACCGAGGTTTCGCCCCCGTGGTTGAACCAGAACCCCGAGGCAACGCCCCGCCCTTGATTCGGCCCCAGCGCGACCTTGTAGTTCGGGTGCGCCTTCGCGGCCTCAAGCGTTTCTTTCAGGCCGATGACGTTGTAGACCGGCCCGTAGGACGACTTCGACCCGTTGGT
>JANMGI010000308.1:0-4073 GCA_031374565.1 Paracoccaceae bacterium
CCGCGCAAGTCGGGGTTCGGATCGGTCATTTGGGCGCCAGCAGTTTCAGGCTTGCCCGGATCAGCGCCGCCGTGTCGGCCTCAGGCTGATCCCCAGCCACCGTCGCCACCGCCTGCGCCGCATCGCTGTGGCCGTAGCCCAGGTTCACCAGCGCCGACAGCGCATCTGCCGACCCCGCCGCACGGCGCACCGCTCCCTCGTCAACCTTCGCCGCCTTGCGCGGAGCAGGTGCAAAATCCTCCACCACAACATCCTCGGCCCCGGCTTTGGCGCTTAGCCCCACCCCCGCCGCCATCACGCCCGGGGCCTTCGCCTTCAACTCAAGGATCACCCGCTGCGCCAGCTTCGGCCCGACGCCGGGCGCCGCCTGAACTGCCCGCGCATCGCCCAAAGTGATCGCCCGGCCCACGCCTTCCGCGCCCAATGTCCCAAGGATCGCCATCGCGGCCTTCGCCCCCACGCCCTGCACCGTGGTCAACAGCTTGTGCCACTCTTTCTCCAGCATCGTCGGGAACCCGAACAGCTGCAAAAGATCCTCGCGCACCAGAAGGTCAGTATACAGCGACACCGCCTCGCCCACACCCGGCAACCCCGCCAAGGTCCTGTCGCTGACGTAGACGATGTAGCCGACCCCTCGCACGTCGATCAGCACATGATCCGACCCGCGCCAGTCCAGCCGCCCCGAAATGCGCCCGATCATTCCGCCGCCCTCAACGCTGCCGCCAGCCGCCCCGCCGATTGCAAGTGATGCGCATGGCAGATCGCCACCGCCAGCGCGTCCGCCGCGTCGGGGCCAGCGATCTTCACCCCCGGCAGGTGCAGCTTCACCATGTGGTCGACCTGAACCTTCGCCGCATGGCCCACGCCCACCACCGTCTTCTTCACCGCGTTCGGTGCGTATTCCCCCACCGCCAGCCCGAACTGCGCCGGAACCAGCAGGGCTATCCCCCGCGCCTGACCCAGTTTCAGCGTCGCCACCGCGTCCTTGTTGACAAATGTATGCTCCACCGCCGCCGCCTCGGGCTGCCAGATGCGCAAAACTTCCGTCAATTGGGAATGAAGGCTGAGCAAACGCACCGCCAGATCACCGTCAGCGCCGTCGGAATGGCAGATGCCGTTCGCCACGTGCGTCAGGCGCGAGCCTGCCACGTCGATCACTCCCCAGCCCAGGTTTCGCAACCCCGGATCGATGCCTATGACCCGCATCTTGCCCCCGTTTTCCTGCCTGCCACTAGGGCTAGCACGAAAAGGGAACATCCGCCAATGGCTTTCCGGAAACCGTCCAGGCCCTGCCCGTTCATTTTGCACTTGCACAATATGACCGGGCGCGACAGAAAAGCGACATCGCCCGCCCTGCCAGCGGGAACTTACTGAAAAAGATGACAAAATTTTGCCACACGTCATGCAGCCATTGCATGGCGGCCTTGCTTCATCGTCGATTGCTTTGCACATGCAGCACGACTATCTGCCAATCATCGAAGGAATAAGCCTTCGAATTGTGCAGTGTAAGAACAAGGATGAACGCCATGGCCGCTGTCGAGACGACCCGCCCGGCGCCCTACGGCGCCATCACCACCTACCGTGCTATCAACTCCCTGTCGAACGTCGCTCTTGCGTTCCAGGCCTGGAACGATGCACGCGTCACCCGCAAAGCCCTTGGCAAGCTCTCGGATCGTGAGCTTGACGATATCGGCCTGTGCCGGGGTGATCTGGACTTCATCGGCCGTTGATCGGCCCCGCCCGCAAGGGCAGATGAAAACGGAAACCAGGGCCGCATCAGATGATGCGGCCCTTCTTCATTCATCTGCAATGATAAACCCCTGCTGCGGTCCTGCTGCACCTTATCTGCAGGAAGACGACGAAATCGGACCGCACCAACCGATGCGGCCCCTCTTCAATGAAACGTTCCGATCAACCGGCTTGGATCAACGGGGAAGAACAGACTGAAACTGGCTGGACACCCACAGGGTGACCGGGTCGGCATGCATCACCCAGGCACCCACAGGGTCAAAGCCCTGACCGGCTGCCAGCGCGCTGACGCGGCTCTCATAGGTCTGGGCGCCGACGAAGTAGTGGATCACACCCTTCACGCCGACACCAAGGGCCAGCGCCAGCACCAGCGGTTTGGCAAGCTTCAGGAACCGCCGGCCTGTGCGGCCCGCAGCTTTGCGCCCGACCGTTCCGGTGGCCTCAAACCCGTAGCCCTTGGCATGCGATTTCTCGATCCGCGAAACGCGGGTGTAAAAGTCATTAAGATTTGGATCAACCCACATTGTCCCACTCCAGGATGGCAGTCCTTATGAGAAATTTTTGCCGCACAGATATGGCGAAAATGCGGCGCGTTAATCTTGCATTCACCATGAGGCCAGTTCGGCCCCACATTGTCCACGTTTTCAGTATCTTTGTAGAACCAGCGTGGACCATTCGCCGATATCGTCACGATTGTCCAAGGTCAGGCCTGACGCAACGTAAGCTGCGGTGACCGAATCTGCTTGCACAGATAGCAAACCCGACAGGATCACTCTGCCCCCGGTTGCAAGCCCCGTCGCGAATCCGGGCGCAAGCTCGATCAGCGGTCCCTTCAGGATGTTGGCAAAGATCAAATCATAGGGTCCGGCGGCCACAATTCGGGGGTGATCAAGCCCTGCGGCCTCCAGACACTCGACCCGGCCGTCCAGCCCGTTGATCGCCACGTTCGCCTCGGCCACGTCCACCGCCACCCGGTCGATGTCGCTGGCAATGACCAAAGCGTCCGGCAGCGTCGTCGCCGCCGCCATCGCCAGCACCGCCGTGCCGCAGCCGACATCGACAACATTGCCCGGCCGCCATCCTGCGGTCAGCAGCCGGTCGAAGGCCAGCAGGCAGCCCAGCGTTGTGCCGTGGTGGCCCGTGCCAAACGCGACCGTCGCCTCGATCTGCAGCGGCACCCGGCCTTGTGGCACTTTGTCCGCATCATGGCTGCCAAAGACGAAGAACCGCCCGGCATCGACCGGCGAAAGTTCCCGCCGCACATGCGCGACCCAGTCGATCTCTGGAATTTCCGACATCGCAAACGGTTTCGCTCCGAAGGCCATCGCCAGCACTTCCAGCATCACATGATCCGGCGCTTCCAGAAAATAAGCGCCCACTTCCCACAGACCCGAGCCGTCCTCGATCTCGAACACCCCGACCCCGATGGGTTCCGGGGTCATCCGCTCCATCGCGGCGGAAAGCGCTTGGGCGGGCTCTTCGCCGGGCAAGGTGGTCAGGGCGGAATAGGTAGGCATCTGCTGTCTCCAGGGGTTGAAGGCCGGATAGTCCCCGGCCCCGCCCTGGTCAAGCGATGTCAGGCAGTAACGCCGGTCCCGATCGGGCAGGTCACGCCCGTCCCGCCAATCCCGCAATACCCGCCGGGGTTCTTGGCCAGATACTGCTGGTGATAGTCCTCGGCGAAATAGAACGTCGGCACGGCCATGATCTCGGTCGTGATCGGCCCCTTGCCCGCCGCCTTCAGCGCCCGTTCGTAGACCGCTTTCGAACCCGTAGCAGCATCGGCCTGCTCGGGCGAGTAGGTGTAGATCCCCGACCGGTAGGTCGAACCCACGTCATTGCCCTGCCGCATGCCTTGCGTCGGGTCATGGCCTTCCCAGAACAGCTTCAGAAGTCTCTCATAGCTGATGACCTTCGGATCAAAGATAATCCGGACCACTTCGTTGTGGCCGGTCTCCTGCGTGCAGGTCTCTTTATACGTCGGGTTCGGAGTGAACCCGCCCGCATAGCCCGCCATCGTCAGCCACACGCCCGGGGTCTGCCAGAACTTGCGTTCAACGCCCCAGAAGCAGCCCATCCCGAACATCGCCTCTTCCATGCCCTCGGGCACGTCCGACTTCAGCGGAATGCCCGACAGGAAATGCGTCTCTGCCGTCGGCAACGGCTGGGCCCGCCCCGGCAGGGCCTTGTCCGGCGTGACCATATCTTGCGACTTGCGGGTGAAGAACATGCTGACCTCCATTGTCTAGGTCGGAATATAGCGCTTGCCGCCCGTTTCCCAACCCGCGTTACAGCCCCCTCACCGCAGGGTTACTCTGCGGCCA
>JANMGI010000649.1:0-3703 GCA_031374565.1 Paracoccaceae bacterium
CGCGATGCCTTCTGTGGCAAGATCAGCGTTACCAACAACTTCTGGCAATACGGCGTCCCGTTCTCTGAGACCACCAACCACACCTGCGACACCTGGGGCGACGAATTCGGCCGCGACCTCGACCGTTTCGCCCGCACCTGCCGCACGGTGAAGGGCCTGCGGAACGCCCGCCTCGGCTCCATCGGCGCGCGCACGGGTGCCTTCCAGACCATGCGCTATTCGGAAAAGCTGCTTCAGGCCGCTGGTGTCACGGTTATCACCGTTGACCTCAGCGAAATGATCGGGGCCGCAAGCGCCATCCGGACCGACGACCCGGCCCTGCTGACCACGCTGGAGAAGGTCAAGACCTACGGCAAGATACCCGCCCATATCCAGCCCGCGCAGATCGAGAAACAGGCCCGCTGGACCCTCGCCGTCAACCGCTGGATCGAGGAAAACGGCTGCGATGCATCGGCCATCCAGTGCTGGCGCAGCTTGCAGGACAACTTCGGCTGCGCCACTTGCCTGACCATGTCGATGATGGGCGAAGACCTGATGCCAAGCGCCTGTGAGGTCGACATCATGGGCGCGCTTTCCATGTATGCCCTTGCGCTGGCAAGTGGCGCGCCCCCGGCCATCCTCGACTGGAACAACAACTACGCCTACGAAGTGGATATGTGCGTCTGCACCCATTGCGGCAACTTCCCCAAGACATTCATCGGTGACACGCCGGAAGTGGGCGAACTTGACGTGCTGGGCGAAAGCATCGGCCGGTCGAAATGCTTCGGCGCGGTCAAGGGCAAGGTGAAACCGGGGCCGATGACCTATTTCCGCCTGTCCACCGATGATCGCCGTGGCACCGTCAAGTGCTATCTGGGCCAAGGTGAGTTCACCGACCACCCCTTTGCCATGGACGGCGGCATTGCCACCACCCGCGTCAAGGACCTGCGCAAACTGCTACGTTTCGTCACGCAAAACGGCTTTGAACACCACGTCGCCATGGTGCGCGGCCACCACGCCGATGTGGTCCACGAGGCGATGACCCGCTACCTCGGCTGGCCAATCTATCACCACGGGCAAGAGCCTGAACCGCAATTGACCTTCCCGAACAGGTTCTAAGACATGCTGACGATCGACAAGCTTCCCCTGATCCGGGACAAGGCGCTGTGGATGCGGCGCACGGCCTTTACCATGGTCCACAAGGCCCAGTTGGGCCACCCGGGCGGCGATTTCTCGGCGATAGACATCATGGCCACGCTGTATTTCGGCGTCCTGAACTATGACCCCAAGCGTCCGGACTGGCGCGAACGCGACCGCTTTGTCATGTCCAAAGGTCACGCGACCGGCGCGCTTTACTCGGCCCTCTGCGCGGCGGGCTACTTCCCGGAAGAGTGGCTGCCAACCTACATGCAGCCAAAATCCCTCCTGAACGGCCACCCGAACCGCAACTATCTGCCCGGCGTGGAAACCAACACCGGCCCCCTCGGCCACGGCTTTCCCGTCGCTACCGGCATCGCCATCGCGGGCCAGATCACCGGGGCCACCTACCGCACCTTCGTCCTGACCGGCGACGGCGAACAGCAGGAGGGCTCGAACTGGGAGGCCGCGATGGTCTGCGGTCACCGCAAGCTGGCGAACCTGACCCTGATCATCGACCGCAACCGCCTGCAACAGGGCGCGGGCACCGAGGAAACCTCGGGCCTCGACCCGCTGGACGACAAATACCGCGCCTTCGGCTTCGACGTGGATGAGGTCAACGGCCACGACCATGCCGCCCTCCTTGCCCTCCTCTCCGCCGCCCCCGGCACCAAGCCGCGCTGCGTGATTGCCAATACGACAAAGGGAAAGGGCGTCAGCTTCATGGAAGGTGTCGCCTCCTGGCATCACGGCGTGCCGAACGCGGCGCAATACGAACAAGCGATGAAGGAACTTGTCTGATGGCCGCGAGTCCACATGGCGCCGCCCCCACCACCGCCGGGTTCCAGGATTGCCGGAACATCTGGGTCCAGACACTGGAAACCCTGGCCGAAGCCGACCCCCGCATCGTCGCTGTCGTCAACGATTCCGTCGGCTCGTCCAAGCTGAACAGCTTCCAGAAGAAATTCCCCGACCGCCTGATCAACGTCGGCATTGCGGAACAAGTCATGGTTGGCGTCAGCGCTGGCCTTGCTAACGGCGGTCGCATCCCGTTTGTCTCCGCCGCCAGCTGCTTCATCACCGCCCGCGCGCTGGAGCAGGTGAAGGCCGACATCGCCTATGCCAACTTCAACGTAAAGCTGGTCGGCCAGTCTTCGGGAATCGCTTACGGAGAACTTGGGGCCACCCACCATTCCATCGAGGACCTCGCCTGGCTGCGGCCCCTGACCAACCTGGCAATCATCGTGCCTGCCGACGCATGGGAAACCGCCGAGGCAGTGAAATGGGCCGCCGCCCACGAAGGCCCGGTCTACCTGCGCCTATCGAGAATGCCCGTCCCCGACCTGAACATCCCGAACCGCGTTTTCCGCTCCGGCCAAGCGGAAACGGTTCGAGAAGGTAGCGATGTCACGATCATCGCCTGCGGCACCACCGTTCACCTTGCTGCAGGGGCTGCCGACCTCCTGAAGGCCGAAGGCATCGCCGCCCGCGTCCTCAACTTCTCCACCATCAACCCCCTCGACGAAGCGGCCCTCCACGCAGCCGCCGCGACCGGCGCCATCGTCACAGTCGAGGAAGCCTCCGTCCGTGGCGGCCTTGGCGGAGCGGTGGCCGAGTTCACCTCCACCAACAAACCCGTCCCCGTGGAACGCGTCGGCTTCCCCGGCTTCCTGCCCACCGGGTCCACCGACTGGCTTTTCAAAGAATTCGGGCTTTCCCCCGAAGGCATCGCAGCAGCAGCCCATCGCGCACTGGCGCGGAAGGCGTGACAATGCGCGTCCTTGCCATCGACCAAGGCACCACCAACACCAAGGCCCTGTTGATCGATGATCAGGGCCGCATCCTCGCCCGCGCCGCTGCCCCCCTGACGACCAGCTATCCCCACCCCGGCTGGGCCGAGCAATCCGCCTCCGACATCTGGGGCTCGGTCCAACAGGTCATCGCCAGCATCGTCCAAGACACGGGACCGGACGTCGACGCCATCGCCATCGCCAACCAGCGCGAGACGCTGGTTCTGTGGGACAGCGAAACCAGTCAGCCGGTCTGCCCCGCGCCGATCTGGCAGTGCCGCCGGACGGCCAGCGATTGTGCTGCCCTGATCGCGCAAGGCCACGACCCGCAGGTGATCGAAGCCACCGGTCTTGGCATCAACCCGCTTTTCCCCGCCTCGAAACTCGCCTGGGTGATGCAGAACATCCCTGCCGCCGCCGACCTGCACGTCAAGGGTCGCCTTCGCGCCGGAACCGTCGACAGTTGGCTTCTCTGGAACCTCACCGGCGGCGCGGCCTTTGCCACCGACCATTCCAACGCCAGCCGCACCCAGCTTTTCGACACCCGCAGCCTGACCTTCAGTGCGGATCTTGGCGCGATCTTCAACGCACCCACCGATTGCCTGCCGCACCCCCTCCCCTCCGACAGCCGCTTCGGCACCACCGCAGCAGGCTCAACCGCCCTCCCCCCCGGCATCCCGATCCATGCCATGATGGGCGACAGCCACGCAGCCCTCTACGGCCACGGCATCCGCGCACCGGGGGCCGTAAAGGCCACCTACGGCACCGGCTCCAGCCTGATGACACTGACCCCCACC
>JANMGI010000662.1:0-3571 GCA_031374565.1 Paracoccaceae bacterium
GGGCGCGTGCGTGGCGGGGGTCCACCAGGGATCGCGCGGGTCAGGTTGTGAGAGGGCCTGAAGGCCAAGGCGCAGGTCGGCCGCAGAACGGGCGAGAGGGCCGGAGACGGCCATGAGCTGGCCGCCAATCAGCCGGTCCCCCGCCGTGGCGTTGAACGCGGGGACGCGGCCAAGGCCGGGGCGCAGGCCGTGAATGCCGCAGGCGTAGGCGGGGTAACGGACGGACCCGGCGATGTCGGTGCCGTGGGCGATGGCGCCGAGGCCGGCAGCCGTGGCCGAAGCGGCCCCGCCGGAAGAGCCGCCGGGTGTGAGGTGGGGGAAGGCGGGGTTTCGCGTGGCGCCGTGCAGGGAGTTGCGGGTGAACCAGCGCAGGCTGAAGGCGGGAGTGTTGGTGCGCCCGACGATGATTGCCCCGGCACGGCGGAGGTTGGCAACGGGCGGACTGTCTTCGGTCGCGATAAGGGTCGACTGGACGCGCAGGCCGTTGGTGGTGGCGTGGCCCCGTTGGTCGACGTTTACTTTCACCGTGACCGGCACACCGGCAAGGGGGCCGGGGTAATGGCCCTTGGCCAGCGCGCTGTCGATGGCTGCGGCCTGGGCAAGGGCCTGATCGTCCATCCGCTGGACGATGGCGTTGAGGGCGGGGTTCAGGCGGTCAATCCGGGCAAGAGTGGCTGTCGTCGCCTCGACGGCCGAGAGCTTTCGGGCGCGGATCAGCGCGGCGAGTGCGCTGGCGGTTAGGGTGGTGGGGTCCATGGAGCGCTCCTGTCGGGGCGGGAGGGTGAACCGGATTTGAGGGTCTGGGAAGGGGGTGGGTGGATCACTTGTGTTTGAGGGCGCGGTTGCGCAGGGCAAGGCGGTCTTTCCGGATGTCAGAGGTTCTGGGCTGCGCAAGCGCGGGCGGCGTCGCTGACGCCAAGGATCACCTTTCGCATGCTGTCGCCGGCGGTGTCTTCGTTGACGGCGGCGAAGGTCGGCGATGCGGGCGTTTCGCGCAATTCTGCAATCCGGGCGGGCTGTGATCCAGGACCGCACGGACGCCGTGCGAGGCCGGGTTGCAAGCGGGCCGGGGTCTGGGCATAGTCTGGCAAAACCAACGGGGAGCCTGACCGATGAAACTGACCGCCGCCGCCCTTCTGGGCCTTGCCGCGCTTGCCGCGCCCAGCTTTGCGCAAGACCTGCCCGACCTTGCGGGCAAGGAAATCACTGTCGTCACCGAGAATGCCTATCCGCCGCTGCAATTTCTGGACAAGAGCGGGGCAGCCGTCGGTTGGGAATACGACGCTATGGCCGAAATCGCCAAGCGGCTGAACGCTACGGTAAAATATGAAAACACCAGCTGGGACGCGATGATCCCGGCGGTCTCCGAAGGCCAGTATGACCTTGGGATGACCGGCATCACGATCAAGGACGAGCGCAAGGAGAAGGTCGATTTTTCGGACCCCTACATGCGGTCGGAAATGCTGATGATCGTGCGCGGGGATGAGAGCCGGTTCTCGGACGCGGCCAGCTTTGCGGCGATCCCGGAGCTGTTGGTCAGCGCCCAGCCGGGCACCTCGCCTTTCTACGCGGCAATCTACAACATCCTGGACGGGAACGAGGAAAACGCCCGCGTGATCAAGTTCGAGACCTTCGGGGCGGGACTGGAGGCGCTGAAGGCGGGCGATGTGGATCTGACATTGTCGGATTCGACTGCGGCCAACGGGTATGTCAACGCCTCGAACGGCGGGTTGAAGATCGTGGGCGAGCCGCTGGCGTCCGAGGATTTCGGGTTCATCTTCCCGAAGGGCAGCGATCTGGTGGCGCCGGTCAACGCGGCGATTGCGGCGATGAAGGCGGACGGAACTCTGGATGCGCTAAACCAGAAGTGGTTCGTCGAGTACAAGATGGGGGAATGACAGGCGGCCCCCGGTTGATTCCGGGGGCAACCTGATGGCCCCGACCTGATGGCCCCCAACGCCGAACCCGAAAAGGACTTTCCCTGGTGGCTGGTGATCCTTGCGGTCACCGGCCTTTGGTTTTTGTACAAGATGCTGGCGGACGAGTTCTATGCGGGCGCTTTGCGGGTGCTGTCCAAGGGGCTGGTGGTTACGCTGGCTGTGGCAGGGGTCGCCTATCTGGGGGCTTGCGCAATCGGGCTTGGGCTGGCGGTCATGGGGATGTCGAAGCGGGTCATCCTTCGGCAGACAGCGCGGCTTTACATCGAAGTGATGCGCGGCGTGCCTATCATCGTGCTGCTTTTGTACGTGGCCTTCGTGCTGGTTCCGGGCGTGGTCGCCGGGGCCAATGCGCTGGCGGGCGACGAGATCCTGCGCACCCGAGACGTGCCTCTGTTGTGGCGGGCGGTGCTGGCGCTGATGCTGGCCTATTCCGCCTTTCTGGCCGAGATTTTCCGGGCGGGTCTGCAAGCGGTGGACAAGGGCCAGATCGAGGCAGCACAGGCGCTGGGGCTGAACGGGTGGCAAAGGTTTCGCCATGTATCATTTCCACAAGCTTTCCGGCTGATCCTGCCGCCGCTCGGCAATGATTTTGTTGCAATGGTGAAAGACAGCTCACTTGTGGCGGTGCTGGGGATTTCCGATGTTGCACAACTGGCCAAGGTGACTGCGGCGGGGAACTTCCGCTATTTCGAGACCTACAACGTGGCGGCCTTCCTGTATCTGGTGATGACAATCGGACTGTCGCTGCTCTTGCGGCGGTTCGAGGCCCGGATGCGGTCGCGCGGGCGGGGCGGGTCGTAAACGGAGCGGCTTGCGCCGCAATCCTTTTGTCTCGTCGTCGGGCTTCGCCTCCTCCTCGGGCGATGGGGGCATTCTGCCCCCAAACCCCCTGAGGATATTTGAGCCAATGTGAAAGGGTTTGGGTGGACCTTCGCCGGGGGTGCGCCTAGCTTTCAGCACAAAGGAGATCTGCCATGAACGTGCTTCTGGAAACCTGGGATACGCCCTTTGGCCTGCCGCCCTTTGCAAGGGTAAAGGATGAGGATTTCGGCCCGGCCTTTGACGAGGCGTTGGCGCGGGCGCGAGCCACGATTGCGGCGATTGCGGAGGGGCCGGGGATCAGCTTTGGCGAAGTGATCGAAGCGCTGGAACTGGCGGAGGGCGATCTCGACCGGGTGTCGGGGGTGTTTTACAACCTTGCGGGTGCGGATTCGACCGAAGCGCGGGAAGCGCTGATGCGCGAGCTTGCGCCGAAGATGTCGGCGTTTTCAAGCGAAGTGACCAATAAGAAGGCCTTGTGGGCGAAGATCGACGCCCTTTGGCAGGGGCGGGACGGGCTTGGGCTGACGCCGGAGCAGGCCCGGGTGCTGGAGCTTTACCGGCAGATGTTCGTGCGGTCCGGTGCGGCGCTGGACGGGGCGGAGGCCGAGCGCTTGACGGCGGTGAAGGCGCGGCTGGCGGTGCTTGGGACGACGTTTGGGCAGAACCTTCTGGCCGATGAGCGCGCCTGGTTCATGGAGTTGGCCGAGACCGATCTGACGGCACTGCCCGGATTTGTGCAGGACACTGCGCGGGCTGCGGGGGTTGAAAAGGGGTTGGGGCCGGTGGTCACGCTGAACCGCAGCCTGATC
>JANMGI010000672.1:0-2047 GCA_031374565.1 Paracoccaceae bacterium
CTGCGACAAGATCATCTTTTCGGATGTCGGCTGGACCGACATCACTGCCACCACCGCCGCCACCGCACTGATCGCCGAAGCCTTGGGGTACGAGACCGAGATCAAGGTCCTCTCTGTCCCCGTCACCTACACCGGCCTTGCCGAAGGCGACATCGACGTGTTCCTGGGCAACTGGATGCCGACGATGGAGGCCGACCTCGCCCCCCACCGCGATGCCGGCAAGGTTGAAACCGTCCGCACCAACCTGGAAGGTGCAAAATACACGTTGGCCACCAATGAGGCCGGTGCCGCGCTTGGCATCAAGGATTTCAAGGACATCGCCGCCAACAAGGACGCGCTGGAAGGCCAGATCTACGGGATCGAACCCGGCAACGACGGCAACCGTCTGATCCTTGACATGATCTCGTCCGGGCCCTTCGGTCTGGACGGGTTCGAAGTTGTCGAATCCTCGGAACAAGGGATGCTGGCACAAGTCGCCAAGCGCAGCGATGCTGGTGAGCCGATCATCTTTCTCGGCTGGGAACCCCACCCGATGAACGCCAACTTCAAGATGACCTACCTGACTGGCGGCGATGATTACTTCGGCCCGAACTTCGGCGGGGCCGTGGTCGATACCAACGTCCGCGCGGGCTATGTCGCGGAATGTCCGAATCAGGGAAAACTGCTTCAGAACCTCGCCTTCTCCTTGCCGATGGAGAACGAGATCATGGGCAAGATCCTGAACGATGGCGAAGATCCGGCGGATGCCGCGAAGGCCTGGCTTGTCGCCAACCCGACAGCGTGGGAGCCTTGGCTGGACGGTGTCACCACCAAAGACGGTGGCGATGCCAAAGCCGCCGTCACCGCAGCGCTGCAATAACAAGATAAGGCCCCGGGCACGAACCCGGGGCCGCTTTCGTTTCGACCAGGGGGACGGACATGGACTGGCTGACGGATCACAAGATCCCGGTTGGCAAGGTGGCAAAGACCATCTTCGACTGGATGAAAGACAACCTCTCGCCGCTGTTCGATGCGATTTCGGCGGTTATGGAGGCGATGATCGCGGGCATCCTGTGGGTCCTGCAAACGCCGCATCCGCTGGTCATCATCGCGGCCTTCATCGCGCTGACCTGGTATCTGCAACGCAACTGGAAGGTCTGCCTTGGCGCTTTCCTCGGTTTTCTCTTCATCCTCAACCAGGGCTATTGGGAGGAAACCACCGAAAGCCTGACCCTGATCCTGTCGGCCTGCGTGGTCTGCATGGGCGCGGGCGTGCCGATCGGCATCGCCTGCGCGCACCGGCCCCGGCTTTACACCGCGATGGTCCCGATCCTTGACCTGATGCAGACCCTGCCCACCTTCGTCTACCTCATCCCCGCCATCGTGTTCTTCGGCCTTGGCATGGTGCCCGGTCTGATCGCCACGGTGATCTTCGTTCTGCCCGCCCCGATCCGCCTGACGCATCTTGGCGTCTCGTCCACGCCCAACGCTTTGCTGGAGGCCGCAACCGCCTTTGGCGCGACCCCGAAACAGCGGCTGTGGAAGGTAGAGCTGCCATGGGCCATGCCGCAGATCATGGCGGGCCTGAACCAGACCATCATGCTGTCGTTGTCGATGGTCGTCATCGCGGCCCTTGTCGGGGCGAACGGCCTTGGCGTGCCCGTGGTGCGGGCGCTGAACAGCGTGAACACCGCGCTCGGCTTCGAATCCGGTTTCATCATCGTCGTGGTGGCCATCCTGCTGGACCGCATGTTGAGGGTGTCGAAATGAGCAATTCCGTGGCGCGGGCCGCTGTAGAATTCGACAAGGTCAGCATCGTCTTCGGTGACAACCCCAGCCGCGCTTTGCCCCTGATGGACCAAGGCAAGACCCGGCAAGAGGTGCAGCAGGCCACCGGTCAGGTGCTGGGCGTGCATGACTGCTCGCTGACCGTGGCCGAAGGCGAAATCCTTGTTCTGATGGGCCTTTCCGGCTCGGGCAAGTCTACCCTACTGCGGGGCGTGAACGCGCTGAACCCCGTGGTCCGGGGTGAGGTGCGGGTGCTTGAGAACGACAAGATGGTCTCGGT
>JANMGI010000777.1:0-14953 GCA_031374565.1 Paracoccaceae bacterium
TCTGATCCCCGACATGGTCAGCATGGGCAAGCCGATGGGCAACGGCTACCCGATGGCAGGCCTTGTGCTGAAACCCGAAACCATCGCAGATTTCGGCGCAAATGCCCGCTACTTCAACACCTTCGGCGGCAACGCCGTGGCCGCCGCCGTAGGGCTTGCTGTCCTTGACGTGATCCGGGACGAAAACCTTCAGCGAAACGCCGCCACCGTGGGTGCGGCCTTTGCCAGTGGCCTCCGCGCCCTCGCCACCCGACATGAAACTCTGGGTGAAACCCGCGCCGCTGGCTTGTTTCTTGGCCAGACCATCCTGACAGACGGCAAGCCCGACCCCGCCCGCACCGCGCGCCTCGTCAACGGCTTGCGAGACAACCACATTCTGATCAGTTCGACCGGCCCCAAGGGCGACAGCCTGAAACTCCGCCCGCCACTCCCGTTCAGCCTCGCCAACGTCGATCAGGTGCTCACAACCCTCGACCACCTTTTAGGGACTGCCTAAACTTTCGCTTCCTCAAATATCCCACGGGGGTGCGGGGGTGTGAAACCTCCGCTGCGCGAGGAGACGGGCGAAGTCCCGACGACGAGACAAAAGCCTCGCGCGTCAGCGCTCAATCTGGCAACCAGCCCACCCGCGCGACGCCCGGCCCGGTCCACCCTGACCTGTCAGCCCGCGCCCCCTCTCCCCAACGGGGGAGAGGGTCGGGGTGAGGGGGAACCCAGCCCGAAAGTCTTGACGATCCGTAAACGCCCGCGAGCAACCCGTTGATTTTAAAAGCGCAGAAATCTTGTCCACCGTGGACAGACTCATCCCAAAGCGTAGCCCGCGCCCCGCACGGTCCGCACCGGATCAACCCCGCCGTGCAGCATCAGCGATTTCCGAAGCCGCCCGACATGCACGTCCACCGTCCGGGTATCGACATAGATGTCGCGCCCCCAGACCAGGTCCAGAAGCTGCTCGCGGGAAAAGACCCGCCCCGGCCGCTCCATCAGCGTGACCAGCAGTTTGAATTCGGTCGGCCCCAGCTTCAGCACCTTTTCCGCCCGGTAGACCCGGTGGCTTTCGGGGTCCAGCCGGATGTCGTCGTGCTCCAGCACCATCCCGGCGGTCGAAGGCCGCACCCGCCGCAGCTGCGCCCGGGCCCGAGCCATCAGCTCCAGCACCGAGTAGGGCTTGATCACATAGTCATCCGCCCCGGTTTCCAGCCCCCGGATACGGTCCACTTCCTCGGCCCGTGCCGACAGCATGATGATCGGAATCCCGCGCGTTTCGGGGCGCATCTTCAGCCGGCGACAAACCTCGATCCCGCTCACTTTCGGCATCATCCAGTCCAGGATGATGATGTCCGGCTCTTCCTCGTCGACCAGGACCATCGCATCCTCGCCGTTGTCGGCTTGCGTGACCGCAAATCCTTCGGCTTCCAGATTGTAGGCCAGCACAGTCCGCTGCGCCGGTTCATCCTCGACCAGAAGCACTTTCGGCTGTCCAGTCCTTCCCATGTTCATGCGTCCGATCCGGTACTGTCGACCTTGGGCCGTTCATCACCCGGCAAGGCGCCGGTCACAAGGTAGATCACCTGTTCGGCCACCGCCGTCGCATGGTCCCCGACCCGCTCGATGTTCTTGGCGATGAAATGCAGATGCATGCAGGGCCCGATGGTGCGCGGGTCTTCCATCATATGGGTCAGGAACTCGCGGAAGATCGAGTTGTACATCTGGTCGATGTCCCGGTCGCGGGCGCGCACATCCTCGGCCAGCTTCACATCGCGGCGGATGTAGGCATCCAGCGCGTCCGTCAGCATCTGCACGACTGTCTTCGCCAGCCGCCGGATTGACCCGGACGCCCCCGGAACCTGCGTCATCTTTGCCAGCACCGAAGTCCGCTTCGCCAGGTTCTTCGCGTAATCCCCCGACCGCTCCAGCGCGGCAGCGATCTTCATCACGGTCAGCACCGTCCGCAGGTCCCCCGCAGTCGGCCCGCGCAACGCCAGCAACATCGCGCATTGCGCGTTGATCTGGTCCTCCAGCGCGTCGATGGCAAGATCGCCGTTGCGGACCTGTGCCGCGAGGTCTTCATCGCGCGTGTCCAGCGCCTCGGCGGCGTCCAGAAGGGCTGTCTCGACCAGTCCCCCCATCCGCATGACCAAAGCCTGCGCGGATTCAAGGTCGCGGTCGAAGGCAGTAAGGATGTGTGCGGTGTTCATGACTCTGTCCTTATCCGATCCGACCGGTGATGTAGGCCTCGGTGCGGGGGTCTTTCGGATTGGTGAAAATATGGGGCGTGTCGCCGTACTCGACCAGATTGCCAAGGTGGAAAAAGGCGGTCTTCTGGCTGACCCGCGCAGCCTGCTGCATCGAATGGGTCACGATCACCACCGAGAACTGACTGCGCAGCTCGCTGATCAGCTCTTCGACCTGTGCCGTCGCAATCGGGTCAAGCGCCGAGCAGGGCTCGTCCATCAACAGCACCTCGGGCGAGGTCGCCACCGCCCGCGCGATGCAAAGCCGCTGCTCTGCCCGCCGGACAGCCCGGTGCCGGGCGCATCCAGCCGGTCCTTGACCTCGTTCCACAACGCAGCCTTGCGCAGGCTGGCTTCGACCACGGCATCAAGCTCGGCCTTGTTGCGGGTCAGCCCGTGGATTTTCGGGCCATAGGCTACGTTGTCATAGATGCTCTTCGGGAATGGATTGGGCTTCTGGAACACCATCCCGACCTTGGCACGCAGTTGCACCGGATCGACACGGGGATCATAGATATCTTCCCCGTCGATCGTGATCTTCCCGGTGACTTTGGCCGAGGCCACGGTGTCGTTCATCCGGTTCAGGCAGCGCAGGAAGGTCGACTTGCCGCAGCCCGACGGCCCGATGAACGCCGTGACTGTCCGGTCCAGGATATCGACCGACACATCCTTCAGCGCGTGGTTCGTACCGTAATGGACCTGCACCTGGCGGGCTGCGATCTTGTTGGTCTCGACCGCGGTCTCCCGTTCAATCGTTCGCATGTCGTCCATCCACTTCCCCACCGGCTGCCGCGCCCAGAGGGTCTAGGCTGGCAGAGTGACGCTTATGCGACGGAGTTGTAACAGATGAATGACAACCCCCAAAGGCTTGCCGCACGTCGCGCTCATGAGGGCCCTTGCGGCGGGCAGGACGGCTGGAGCACTCTGCCACCACCCCTGACAGGAGCATTCCTTGTGCCGCCAACCCTGCCCTACCGCTGGCCCGACCCCGACCGCGACTATGCCAACGGGGCGTTCATCAAGGGTGCCGCCGACTACCCGCCACGCTGGACAAAGGCGGCTGCCGCGTTCCGCACGGGGCTTGGCCGGCGGGCCGATCTTGACCTCGCCTACGGTCCGTCGCCGCGCGAGAAGCTGGATCTTTTCCTGCCCGAGGGCCCGCCGAAAGGGGTCGTCGTCTTCGTGCATGGCGGCTACTGGCACCTTTTTTCCAAGGCGCACTGGTCTCATCTCGCCGCCGGTCCGCTGGCGCGGGGATACGCGGTGGCAATGCCCTCCTACACGCTGGCGCCTGCCGCGCGGCTGGCCGAGATGACCTCCGAAATCGCCCGCGCCTGCTGGTTTGTCGGGACACGGGTGCCGGGGCCCATGGTCGTGACCGGGCATTCCGCCGGGGGGCATCTTTCGGCACGGATGGGCTGCGCTGACATCCCGGTCCCGGTGGCGCGGGTGGTGCCGATCTCGCCCCTGTCCGAACTTGGGCCGCTGATGGCGACCGAGATGAACCGGACCCTGAAGATTGACGCGGCCGAGGCTGCTTTGGAAAGCCCGGCGCGGCTGGCCTTGCGGGACGGGGTGACGGCGCATGTCTGGGTCGGAGCCGAGGAGCGACCGGCCTTCCTGATGCAGGCCCGGGTGCTGGCCGAGGAATGGGACTGCCCCTGGACCGCCGATCCGGGGCACCACCATTTCAGCGTGATCGACGCGCTGGCCGACCCGGACTCACCCTTGTGCGAGGTGCTGGTGAAGGGCCTCTGACGAAGCTTGTCCACGGTGGACAAAACTTGAAATCTGATATATTTCAATGCTTTGCATTTTTCTGTTCAGGAAATCTTAACGTTTGGAAAAGCCGCTCGCCGTGCAACTTCGTCGCTCCTCGCCGGTGTCGCTTGAGGAGAAGACGAAGTCGAACGACGAGCAGCCCGTTAAAGCAGCATCGCCTCTTCGGCCCGCCGGGCTTCGGCTTGACGCTCGGCCTCGATCCGGGCCAACCGCCGTCGGTTGATCTCGTAGATCAGGGCCAGCACCAGCGTCAGCAGGATCAGAATAAACGCCAGCGCGTTGATCTTGGGCGAGATGCCGGACCGGACCTGGCTGAAGACATAGACCGTCAGCGTCGTCGCGTTTGCCTTGGTGAAAAGCGTGACGTTGAAGTTCTCGATCGACTGGAAGAAGGCTATCGCCGCCGATGCAAGGATGGCCGGGTAAAGATGCGGCAGCAGGATACGCCGCAGCACCTGCCCGTGGTTCGCTCCAAGGTCCAGCGCTGCTTCCTCCAGCCCCGGATCGAAGCTTTGCAGCCGCGCCAGCACCAGAAGCATCACATAGGCCGAGATATAGCTGACCTGTCCCAGCGTCGACAGATGCAGACCGCGCCCGAAGAGGGCAAAGTCACTTGCTCCGGTGACCTGGCCCATCTGGTTCCAGAAAAGCACCGTCGAGATGCCGATGACCAGCCCCGGCGCCAGCACGGGGGCGACCATGAAGCCGTAGAGCGTGGCCCGATACTTGCCGGAGATCGAGTTCAGCACGATGGCTGCCGCTGTCCCGATGGGAACCGCAATCGCCACCACCGCAAGCGCCACCAGGATCGAATTCAGGAACGCCCCCCACAACACCTGATCGGCCCAAAGCTCGCCAAACCAGCGCCAGGTGAAGCCCTTCCAGGGTGCAATCGTCGGCAGTTTGCTGTCGTTGAACGCGGCCCCCGCCATGACGGCCAAGGGGATCAGCAGATAGAGGATGAAGAGGGCAAAGTAGATCTGCCCGAGACGTGCGCGGTTCCGGCTCATTTGGCGATATCCGACAGTTTGACCTTGAAGACCCGCATCGCGAGGATGACGAAGATGATGCAGACCATCAGGAAGATCATCGAATAGGCCGCCCCGGTGTTCCAATCCAGCGCATCGTTGAACCAGGTGTAGATCGTCTGCGGAAACCAGTTCGCTTTGGTCGAGCCAACCACAGTCGGCACCAGAAGCGACCCCGCCGACAGCATGAACACCATCACGCACCCGCTTGCGATGCCGGGTTTGGCATGCGGGATCACCACCCGCCAATGCGTCCGCCACCAGGGACTTCCAAGGTCTTCGGCCGCCTCGATCTGGTTGGTGTCAAGCGAGGTGATCGCCGTGTAGATCGGGAACAGCATGAACAGAACGTAGCAGTAGGTCAGCACGATCACGATGGCATCGTATGAGGTGAAAATGCCGTTCTGCCAGCGCACACCCTGGTCGATCAGCCCCATCGCCTTCAGCATCGCGTTCAGCGGGCCGTTGAAGGTCAGGATGATGTACCAGGCGAAGGCCCGCAGAGCCTCGGACACCCACATCGGGATGAAGAGGAGCAAAAGCAGCGTCGGGATCGACTTAGGGCTGGCGATCTTGGCCAGGAAATAGGCCAGTGGGTAGGCCAGGATCAGCGTCATCAATGTGACCAGCGCCGAGAAGAACACTGTGTCGATGAACGTGCTGATGTGGATCGGAATCGTCACCGGAATGCCGAACCACGCGGTTTCAATCGGGTTGCCGAAGATCTTGGCGTAGTTGTTGAAGCTGTAGACGTCCTTCGGCCCGCCGATCTCGACCACCGGCAGGTAGGGGCGGAAGCTTTGCTCGAACATGGCGAAGTTCGGCAGGATGACCAGCACGATGATCCAGAAGGCGACCAGCAAGCAGAAGATCGCGGTCAACCCGGTTCCGTAGCGGCGGATAAGGTCCTGCATCGGTCTACCCCCGGACGTTCGCGTCAGGGAGCAAAAGCGCGCGGGCGGCATCGAAGGTTGCAAAGACCTTGTCGCCAACGCCGGGCACCTCTGTGACCCCGTCGTTCTTCACTTCCGCCGACAGGCGCTTGCCGCCCGCCGCATGGCCGTGCACCGAAATGAAAGCGCCCTCGAAGGCAACTTCCGACACTTCCATCTCGACCGAATTCTCGGGCGCCGCAGTCTTGGTCAGAGTTGTATGCTCTGGCCGGACATAAAGCTTGACCGCCTTGCCCTGCGCGTCCGGTGTGATGCGCGCGCGGAAAGCGCCGTGTGGGCCTGTCAGACCGGCCATGCCACCCGATACCGGGCCAATCTCGCCTTCGAAGATGTTGTTTTCGCCTACGAATGACGCCACGAATCCGTTCACCGGGTTGTCATAGATGTCACGCGGAACGGCGATTTGCTGGATGCGGCCCTGGGACATGACGCCCACCCGATCCGACATCGCCAAGGCCTCACCCTGATCATGGGTGATGTAGATGAAGGTCACACCGGTCCGCTTCTGGATTGCGCGCAGTTCGGCCCGCATGTGCTGGCGCAGCTTCAGGTCCAGCGCCGACAGGGGTTCGTCCAAGAGCATCACCGAGGGTTCGACCGCCAAAGCGCGTGCAATCGCGACCCGCTGCTTCTGTCCGCCCGAAAGCTGGCTGACCATCTTGTCAGCCGCACCGGGCAGATCGACAAGTTTGAGAAGGTCGTCAGCGCGCTTGCGCCTTGTGGCCTTGTCGACGCCGCGCACTTCCAGCCCGAAGGTGATGTTTTCCCAGATCGGCATCAGCGGGAAAAGCGCAAGGTTCTGGAAGATCAGCGCCGTGGGTCGCTGGTTCGGGCGCTGGCCCCGCATGTCCTTGCCGCCGATGCGGATCGCACCTTCCGTCGGTTCGATGAACCCCGAGACCATGCGCAGGATCGTGGTCTTGCCGCAGCCCGATGGCCCAAGGAAAGAAAAGAACTCCCCCGGCTTGATCGACACATTGGCATTGTCTACGGCTCGGAAGGTGCCGAAGTCGCAGCAGACGTTTTCCAGATCAATTCCCGCGCTCATGTCGCGTAGTCCCCCTGAGAGTCATTCTTTTTATGGCAGGCTAGCAGGCAGTCCGGCTGCTGCAACAAGGAATGCCCGTTCCTGTCAGAACGTCAGACCCACCCATTGCGCAATCGCATAAAAAACACACGCCGAGCCCTCTCGGACCCGGCGTGTGAACCATCGGCAAGCCCCGATCAGGCTGCCTTGTACTTGTCGGCATATTCCGCGCGCTTGGCGAGGAACTCGGCCGACTGGTCGGGCCACCACCACAGCTTGTTCAGAGCTTCGTCGTTGAACGTGCCGTTGTAATAGGTCGCGACATCTGGGTTCATCAGTTCGGCGGCACCTTTGCCGACCGGGTTCGACGAGAAGGCCGAAGCCCAGCCCGCAGCACCTTCGGGGGTCGAGACCCACTTCACGAACTCATGCGCCTGATCGACGTTGGTGGCGTTCTTCATCAGCATGAAGCCCTGATGCCAAGCGAAGGCACCTTCTGCAGGGGCGACATAGGCGTAGCCGTCATTGCGCAGGTTGTAGCCGGTCG
The DNA here is from genome assembly GCA_031374565.1 of Paracoccaceae bacterium. Lineage (GTDB taxonomy): Bacteria > Pseudomonadota > Alphaproteobacteria > Rhodobacterales > Rhodobacteraceae > Tabrizicola. Next base: position 7,572 of record JANMGI010000777.1, read on the forward strand.
AATCCCAGCACAGACCCAGCGTTGCACCGTTGGCGGTGAAGCCGGCATTTGCTTCGTTCTCACCCGACCAGTACTGCACCACGTTGCCCTTGGCCTTGATGGCCTCGGCCAGCGCGATATCCCAGACTTCGGTCATTGCAGCCATGTCGGTGTAGCCGTCCATCCACGGACGCGGCAGCTTGCCGGTCGCGTCAAGATAGCGGCCCATCGCTGCCAGCGCCGAGTGCGGACGCAGCACGACCTGATTTTCCGGGTTGAAGAGATCACCCAGCGAGGCCGGCGACCCCAGTTTGGCGTTGGCCGAATTTGCAACAAGCGCTTCGGTGCCCCAGTTCGACGGCACATAAAGCAGCATGCCATCCTTGCGGCTGCGCTCTCCGGCCGAGCCATCCGCCAGACCCGGAAGATAGTTGCCCATCGCAAGCTTGGCTTCGTCGAACGCACCGACGAGGCCGTTCGAATGGTAGGCACCGACACGGTCGATCGTCGGTTCGATCAGGTCAACGCCGCCGGTTTCGATTGCTACTTTCGCTTCGGCGAAAATCGTCTCGTTGTCCGGCAGTTCCTTGAAGTTGACGGTGATCCCGGTAGCGGCAGTAAAGGCCGGGAACACTTTTTCGGCCAGCGCGGGATAGCCGGCCCATCCGGTGAAGTTCAGTTCACCCGACGCGGCAAGTGCCTTCGACGAGATGATCGCCGGAGCGGCGAGAAGGCCCGCACCGACAGCGGACCCTTGCAGGAACCGGCGACGGTTGAAGGCGGTGGTGGAGTTTTTCACGGTTGGTCTCCCTGGTTTCATTTGGACACGAGGCGCGATCCGTCCCCGAGTGTCATGGTACGTGTCATGGGTCGTTCAGGCGCACGCCAGCCCGTGTAACAGGCCCTGTGTAACAGAAGCTTGTCAATCGGCAGGCACACCCCCGGTGACTGACTTTACGCCCGCGAACGGTGAACCTGTCAACGATGCAGTGCACGCATACAACCGAAGGTGAGCATGCAACGCCGTTCCCGCCCGTTTTACCCCATCGTCAGCGGCTTTTGGCATCCCGCGCGGTCGTTGCAGGACGAATCAGCGATGCGCGGCGTGGTCCCCGCCGCGATGCGCGGCGCGCTCCCCGCCGCAGCGCAGCAGCAGCAATTGACAAGATTTCCATTGATTTTTGTCTCCGAAATGTTTCGGATGCTTCCCAAAGGGGTTTGAAACATGGCGACGCTGAAGGATATCGCAAGGGTTTTGAACCTGTCGATCACCCAGGTCAGCCGGGCGCTGAACGACCATTCCGACGTCAACGAAGAAACCCGCCTGCGGGTCAAGGACACCGCGCGGGCGATGAACTATCACCCGAACGCCTCGGCCCGAAAGCTGGTGTCGGGGCGGTCCGGAATGGTGGGCCTTGTCGTGCCGCAGCACCGCAAGATCGGTCAGGACAGCATCTTTCTGGAGGTAGTCGCCGGGCTGTCCACGCAGTTTTCCGGTCGTGGCATGCAGTTCGTGCTGCACATGATGGCCGAACACGAACCCGCACTCCCCGTTTATCAAAGGCTTATCGGCAAGGCCTTGCTGGATGGCTTCGTGCTGATCGACCCGCAGGACCAAGATCCCAGGATCGACTTCCTGAGAAAATCCGGGATTGCCTTCGTGGTGCATGGCCGCTGTGGGAAGATCATCGACTATCCCTATTTTGACATTGAAAATGAACAGCTTGCCTATGACCTGACCACGCATCTTGCGTCGCGCGGCCATCGCCGCATCGCGTTTCTGAACGGGCTTGCCGGGCGCTCGTATGTCACGGTCCGCGAAGGTGGCTACCGGCGCGCCGTGCAGGACGCCGGGGTCGAAAACCTGCCGCATCTTCATATCAACGGTGAAATGGACGAAGCCACCGGCCTGACCGACACCGTCCGCCTGTTCACCGGCGACGCGCCGCGCCCCACTGCCATTGTCTGCGGCAACGTGCGTCTGGCGCGTGGAGTTTTCGAAGCGCTGGCGGCACTTGGCCTGTCCGTGCCGGGCGATGTTTCTGTGGTCGCCCATGACGACGAGTTGCCAGGCTTGCGCGCTTCGGCATTCTTCCCGGCGCTGACGGTGACCAAATCGCCCCTGCGCGACAGCTGGGAGCCTTTGGCCGATTGCCTGGCAGGAGCCATCGAAGGAAAGCCGCTTGGAACCCTTCAGCGGCTTGGCCGCTATGTCTTCATCGAGCGCAAGTCCGTGGCCACCGTGCTGCCAAGCAAAAGTGCATCGAATCGTTGACCGAAAGCGCTTTGGAGACTATCTTTTCCGAAACGTTTCGGAACTACTCGGGCGTTTTGAGTGGAGAAAAGCACGCCAAACCGGCGGCTCTAGGGAGGAATACCAATGAATATCATGAAAGGTCGCGCCCTGCGCGCGACTGCAACCGCAGCCATGCTTGCCGTCTTCGGCGCACCCGTCATGGCTGACGAGCTGTTCTATGTCTCCGGCGCTGTCGGCAACGCGGTCGAGAACTTCAAGACTTTGGTCAAGCCGTGGGAAGAAGCCACCGGCAACACCGTGACGATGGTTCCGATGCCCGCATCGACCACCGACCAGTTCGGCCAGTATCGCCTTTGGCTGGCCGCCGGGGCGACCGACATCGACCTGTACCAGACCGACGTGATCTGGGCGCCGCAGCTGGCCGACCACTTCGTCGACCTGACCGAGGCTGCCAAGGACCTGGCACCGACCCACTTCCCGTCGATCATCCAGTCGCAGACGGTGAACGGCAAGCTGGTCGCTCTGCCGATTTTCACCGACGCACCGGCGCTTTACTACCGCAAGGATCTTCTGGAAAAGTACGGCAAGACCCCGCCGAAAACCTGGGCCGAGCTGACCGAAACCGCGCAGCTGATCCAGGACGGCGAACGCAAGGAAGGCAAAGCCGACCTTTGGGGCTTCGTCTGGCAGGGAAATGCCTATGAAGGCCTGACCTGCAATGCGCTGGAGTGGATCAAATCTTTCGGTGGCGGTCAGATCGTCGAGCCCGATGGCTCGATCAGCGTGAACAACGAAAACGCCGTGGCGGCGCTTGAAACGGTCAAGGGCTGGGTCGGCACGATCAGCCCGGATGGGGTTCTGGCCTATCAGGAAGAAGAAGCCCGTGGCGTCTGGCAAACCGGCAATGCCGTCTTCATGCGCAACTGGCCCTATGCCTACGGTCTGGGCAACGGCGACGATTCGGCGGTCAAAGGCCTTTTCGCCGTGACCACCCTGCCGGTTGGCAAGGAAGGCGACACGTCGGCTGCCACGCTGGGCGGCTGGAACGTTGCGGTGTCGAAGTACTCGACCAAGCAGGACGCGGCGATCAGCCTTGCCCTGTACCTGGCTGGTCCGGAGGCGCAGAAGCAGCGCGCGATTGCGGAATCGAACCTGCCGACGATCATCGCACTTTACGATGACGCCGACATCGCCGCCGCACAGCCGATCATCCCGCTGTGGAAAGACGTGTTCCTGAACGCGGTTCCGCGTCCCTCTGCCCCGACGCTGGGCAAATACAACGAGGTTTCGGCCAAGTTCTGGTCGGCCGTGCACCAGACCCTGTCGGGCGAAGGCACCGCTGCCGAGAACCTGGAGCTTCTGGAAGTCGAACTGACGGACCTCAAGGGGTCGGGCTGGTAAGTCCTCCCGGACCTGACTGACCCCATCGGCGGGCGGCTTACTTAACGGCAAGCCGCCCGTCTTTTCTAACCGGGTCTCGGAGGGGGACCCGGACAAGGGGAGGGAATCATGGCAACAAATAACGGGGGGCTCAGCCTCCTGCAGCAGCGGCAACGGGCGGCCTTCTGGTTCCTTGCGCCGATGCTGTCGGCACTGTTCTTGGTGGCCGCCTGGCCACTGCTGCGCACGATCTGGTTTTCGTTGACCGACACGCTTCTGTCCGACCTTTACGGCGGCGAATTCATCGGGTTCGACAACTATCTGTCGATCCGCACACTGGAATCGGGCCGCGTCATCTATCGCGGCACGCTGGTCGATCCGGCCTGGTGGAATGCAGTCTGGAACACAGTCAGGTTCGCCTTCGTCTCGGTCTTCTTCGAGACGATCCTGGGCCTGATGGTGGCGCTGGTGCTGAACGCCGAGTTCAAAGGCCGCGGCTTTGTCCGTGCCGCAATCCTGATCCCCTGGGCCATTCCGACAATCGTGTCAGCGAAGATGTGGGCCTGGATGTTGAACGACCAGTTCGGGATCCTGAACGACATCATGCTGAGACTAGGTTTCATCGACCAGAAGATCGCCTGGACGGCATCGGTGGACACGGCGATGTATGCGGTCCTGATGGTCGACATCTGGAAGACGACGCCGTTCATGGCGCTGCTGATGCTGGCAGGTCTGCAGATGGTGCCGCGCGATATCTACGAGGCGGCCAAGCTGGACGGCGTCAATCCGGTCAAGGTGTTCTTCAAGGTCACTTTGCCCCTGATCCGCCCGGCCGTCGCAGTTGCCGTGATCTTCAGGATGCTGGATTCGCTGCGGATCTTCGACCTTGTCTACGTGCTGACGCCCAACAGCGCCGCCACCAAGACCATGTCCGTGATCAGCCGCGAGAACATGATCGACTTCGACAAGTTCGCCTACGGGGCGGCGCAGTCGACGCTTCTCTTCGCGATCATCGCGATCTTCGTCAGCCTGTATATCTGGCTGGGCAAAGTTGACCTTTCCGGGGAGGGCCAGAAATGACCGCGCAGAAACTTCTGTCCACTGTTGGTTTCTACGCGCTTGTCGTGGTGATCGTCGTCTTCTCGGTCTTCCCGTTCTACTACGCAATCGTCACCTCTTTCGCGACGGGGACCGAGCTGTTCAAGATCAACTACTGGCCGACCTCGTTCAGCCTTGCGAACTATGAAGCGGTGCTGGGCGGGCGGAACTTCATCCAGTCGATCGTCAACTCGGTCTTCATCGCAACGACGACCGTCGTCTTCGCTCTGTTCCTGGCCGTCACCGCAAGCTACGCCCTGGCGCGGGTGCGGTTCCGGGGGCGGGGTCTGCTTCTGATGATGATCCTTGCGGTGTCGATGTTCCCGCAGATCGCCGTGCTTGCAGGCCTGTTCGAACTTGTCCGCTTCCTTGGCATCTTCAACACGCCCTATGCGATGATCATGTCCTATGTGATCTTCACCCTGCCCTTCACGGTCTGGGTGCTGACAACCTTCATGCGTGACCTGCCGGTCGAGATCGAGGAGGCCGCAATCGTCGACGGCGCCACCCCCTGGATCATCATCACCAAGGTGTTCCTGCCGCTTCTGTGGCCCGCCCTGGTGACGACAGGCCTTCTGGCCTTCATCGGTGCCTGGAACGAATTCCTGTTTGCCCTGACCTTCACCTCGTCCGAAACCACCCGGACGGTGCCTGTGGCAATCGGCCTTCTGTCCGGCGCAAGCCAGCAGGAGATCCCCTGGGGTCCGATCATGGCGGCTTCTGTCATCGTGACCGTTCCGCTGATCATCCTCGTCCTCATTTTCCAACGCAAAATCGTCGCGGGTCTTACCGCAGGCGGCGTGAAGGGCTGACATCATGGCAAAGATCGAACTGAAGAACGTCACCAAGTCCTACGGCGCCGTGCAGGTGATCAAGGGCATCGACCTGACCATCGAGAAGGGCGAATTCATGGTCTTCGTCGGGCCTTCGGGCTGCGGCAAGTCCACGCTTCTGCGCCTGATCTCGGGGCTGGAGGAAATCACAACCGGCGACATGACCTTCGACGGCGAAAAGGTGAACAACCTGATCCCGTCCAAACGCGGCATCGCCATGGTGTTCCAGTCTTACGCGCTTTACCCGCACATGAAAGTCTATGACAACATGGCCTTCGGGATGAAGCTGGACAAAACCAGCGCGTCCGAGATCAGGAAGCGCGTTGAATCCGCTGCGAAACTTCTCCAGATCGACCATCTTCTCGACCGTCTGCCAAAGCAGCTGTCGGGCGGCCAGCGCCAGCGCGTTGCCATCGGCCGTGCCATCGTGCGTGACCCGCGCGTGTTCCTGTTCGACGAACCGCTGTCGAACCTGGACGCCGCCCTTCGTGTTCAGACCCGGCTGGAGATCGCCAAACTCCACCATTCGATGTCGAACGTCACGATGATCTACGTGACCCACGACCAGGTGGAAGCGATGACGCTTGCCGACCGGATCGCCGTCCTGCGCGACGGCAAGCTGGAGCAGGCAGGCAGCCCGGCCGAGCTTTACGAACACCCGAACTCGCTCTTCGTCGCAGGTTTCATCGGCAGCCCGAAGATGAACTTCCTGACCGGAAAATTCGCCGCCGACCACAACTGCACGACGCTTGGCGCACGGTCGGAACATATCGACGTGGTGCCAGATGGCCCCTGGTCGGGCGAGGTTCTGCACGTCGAGGACCTTGGCTCTGACCACTTCCTCTTTGTCGAAATCGGCAGCGAGGAACCCGTTATCGTCCGCCGTCCCGGCAAGGCCGACATCGTGGTCGGCGCAAAGGTATCGCTCGCCCCGAAGGCCGGCCACCTTTACCGCTTCGACGCAAACGGCAAGCCGGTCCACTGACCACAAAGACCCGCGCGCCGGGGGCTGGGAAAGGCCCCGGCGCGTTTTCAATCGAAGGAGATTTCCCATGACCATCCGCGTCACCGTCTGGGGCGAAAACGTCCACGAACAGAAGAACAAGGTGGTTGCCGACGTCTACCCCAAGACCATGCACGGCACGATTGCCGAGTTCCTGAACAAGGAAGACGGCATCACCGCCTCGACCGTCACCCTGCAGGACAAAGAGCATGGCATGACCGAAGCCAAGCTCAAGGAAACCGACGTGCTGATCTGGTGGGGCCATGCCGCCCACGGCGATGTCGATGACAAGATCGTCGAGCGTGTCGCCGAGGCCGTCTGGTCCGGCATGGGCGTGATCTTCCTGCACTCCGCCCACTTCTCCAAGCCCTTCAAGCGGCTGATGGGCGCGCCCTGCAACCTTAGCTGGCGCGAAGCCGGAGAGCGTGAACGCCTCTGGGTCACCAGCCGCCAGCACCCCATCGCCCGGGGGATCCCGGACCATTTCGAGATCGAATACGAAGAAATGTATGGCGAGCCCTTCGGTGTCCCCGAACCGCTGGAAACCGTTTTCGTCAGCTGGTTCCAGGGTGGCGAGGTGTTCCGTTCCGGCCTGACCTACCGGCGTGGTGCGGGCAACATCTTCTACTTCCGCCCGGGGCACGAGACCTACCCGACCTACCACCAGCCCCTGGTGCAGAAGGTCATCTGCAACGGCGTCCGCTGGGCGCACAACCCGGAAGGACGGCTGGCCAAACCCACCGACGCCCCGAACACCCCCGTCGGCAAGACCTTGGAACCGCTGGAAGAGCGTGGCCCGCGCTTGCACCACGACGGAGAGGCGGGGTTTCGC
>JANMGI010000634.1:0-1585 GCA_031374565.1 Paracoccaceae bacterium
CGGCCCACCAGGTCAGGATCGAAAACGGGTTCGGCGCGATGGTCATCTCCAGCGCGTGGTGCTCCGCCGCCCAGGCGATGCGGAACCCGCCCTGATCGGCCATCTGCACCATCTCCAGCGTGTGCTTGGCCACGTCCTTCATGGACAGCGTATCGTCGATCCGCTCCATGTTGATCGCCAGATGAAATTTCATTTCAGTCTCCCTAGATCAGCGCATCACGAAAGGATTGGCGATGGGCTCGGATGAGGTGTTGACCCAGATCGTCTTGGGCCTTGTGTAGTCGAGCATCGCCTGGAACCCGCTTTCGCGCCCGTAGCCCGATCCCTTGACCCCGCCAAAGGCCGCAATCGGCGACACCGCGCGGTAGGTGTTGACCCAGACGATCCCGGCGCGAATGGCCTTCGCCACCCGCATGGCCCTCGCGCCGTTCAGGGTGAAGACGCCCGCCGCGAGGCCGTGCTGCGACTGGTTCGCCAAAGCGACGGCCTCTGCCTCGTCCCTGAACCGCAGGACCGAAAGCACCGGCCCGAACAGTTCCGTATCCACGATGGTCAGGTCCGGCGACGGACAGTCGATGATCGTCGGTTCATAATAGGTCCCGCCCAGTGCGGGCTGCTTGCCCCCGGTCAGAACCTTCGCCCCCTCCGTCACCGCCAGCGCCACCTGCGCCTCGATCAACCGCACCTGCGCCTCGGTGCACAGCGGCCCCAACTGGGTCTCGTCCGCCAAAGGATCGCCAATGCGAATGGCCTCCGCCGCCGCAACCAGCCGGGCCAGAAACTCCTCCGCAACCGCCTCATGCACGATCAACCGGGACCCCGCCACGCAGCTTTGCCCGGTCGCCCCGAAAATCCCCGCCACGCAGCCGTTGACCGCGCTTTCCAAGTCCGCATCCTCGAACACCACGAAGGGTGACTTTCCCCCCAACTCCAGCGACACCTCGGCAAAATTCTCCGCCGAGTTCCGCACCACATGCCGCGCCGTTTCCGGCCCTCCGGTAAACGACACCCGCGCCACCAGGGGGTGAGAGGTCAGGACCCGCCCCACCTCGCCATGCCCCGAAATGATGTTCACGACCCCCGCCGGAAACCCCGCCTCAGCAATCAGCCGCCCGAACTCCAGCATCGGCACCGACGCGTGTTCCGACACCTTCAAGACCACCGTATTCCCCGCAGCCAAAGCAGGACCCAGTTTCACCGCCGACAGGAACAACTGCGAGTTCCACGGCACCACCGCCGCCACCACGCCCAACGGCTCGCGGTTGGTGAAGACCAGCATGTCCGGCTTGTCGATCGGCAGCACCTCGCCCGCCAGCTTGTCCGCCGCCCCGGCGTAAAAGTGAAAGAACTCCGCGACGTACTTGGCCTGCCAGCGGGTTTCCTTCAGCATCTTGCCGGTATCCATGGTCTCGATGCGGCCCAGTTCCTCTGATCGCTCCGCCAACAAATCCCCCAGCTTGCGCAGGCACTTCCCCCGCGCCGATGGCGTCATCGCCCCCCAAGGCCCCGAAAGTGCCCGGTCTGCTGCCCGAACCGCCCGGTCTACGTCCGCCGCTGTCGCCTCCGGCACCTCGGACCAGACCGC
>JANMGI010000639.1:0-1510 GCA_031374565.1 Paracoccaceae bacterium
GGATGCGGCCTGCGAGGGGCTGTACAAGGCTTTGTCCGCCAAAGGGCTGGAAGCGCTTTACGACGACCGCGACGAACGGGCCGGGGCGAAGTTCGCCACCATGGACCTGATCGGCCTGCCCTGGCGGATCACCGTCGGCCCACGCGGGCTGGTGAACGGAGTGGTGGAACTCACCAGCCGCCGGACCGGTGTTTCCGAGGAGATGTCGCCCGAAGCCGCCGTCGACCGGGTTGCACAGATCTACAAAGGGCTCTGATGGAGAAGGTCGCGGCGGCGCTTTACCTCCTCGACCTTGTGTTCCTGTTTTCGTTCCAGATCCTGAACTGGGATCAGCCCGCTTTTGCCCGACCGGTCAGCGACTATGGGCTAGGGCGGACGGCAGGGCTGTTCCGGGCCTACCTTGTGGCGGGCTGCATTGCCCCGCCGATCCTGGCCTGGCAGGTCCACGCCTCGGGCGACCCGGACTTTCCGTCGACCATCCCGGTCTATCTTGCGCTGGTGGCGTTGGGCCGACTGGGGATCGCGGTCTGGCCCAATGAAAAGCATGGCCTGCGGCGCACCGGCAAGGGCCAGATGCACCGGGCGGCGACGCTGCTTGCCTTCACCTGCGCCTACATGGCCGTCGTTGAAGCGACGCCAGAGCTTGTGGCCCTGCATCAAGGCGCGCGGTCGGTCGCCGACCTTGTGCTGAAGCATCTGATCAGCGTCAGTTTTCTGGCCGTTGTCCTGACGATCTCGTCCACCCTGCGGCCGTGGTTCGGGCTTGCCGAGCGGGCATTTCTGTATTCGACCGCGCTTTGGTTTCTGCTGGCCTCGCTGACCCTGCCGCCGTTATGATCGGGCGGCGCGCGGAGGAGTGGGTTCATGGGCAAACTTGTCGTCAGGTGCTTTTCAATCTCGGTTGACGGGTATGGCGCGGGGGCGGAACAGTCCCTGGGCGATCCGATGGGCAAAGGCGGCATGGCGCTGCATTCCTGGTTCATGGGCACGAAAAGCTTTCGGGCAATGCACGGCGCAGACGCAGGTGGGACGGACGGGGTGGATGAAAGCTTTGCCGCCGATGGCTTTCGCAACATCGGTGCATGGATCCTGGGTCGCAACATGTTCGGGCCGGTACGCGGGCCCTGGCCGAATTGCGACTGGCAGGGCTGGTGGGGTGACGAGCCGCCCTATCACTGCCCCGTCTTCGGGCTGACAAACCACGCACGCCCCGACCTGCAGCTGTCGGACACGACGTTTCACTTCGTCACCGACGGGCTGGAGGCGGCGCTGAGCCGGGCCAAGGCTGCAGCGGGCGACAAGGACGTGCGGCTTGGTGGCGGGGTCGCCACCCTGCGCGCCGGTTTTCAGGGTCGCCACATCGACGGGGCGCATCTGTCGGTATCTCCGGTCCTGCTTGGCAGGGGTGAAGCAGTGTTTGCAGGTCTTGATCTGCCCGGGCTTGGCTACGGCGTCACTCGTCAGGTCGCGGGCGAAGGGGCCAATCACATCGTGATCGGGCGGACCTGAC
>JANMGI010000080.1:0-2568 GCA_031374565.1 Paracoccaceae bacterium
CGATTGACGACGTGATCCTGTCGATGCCCGACCCGAACCAGATGGCTCCCGTGAATTTCGACCCGACGCCAATCCTGCAACTGATCGACCGGTTGAAGGCGGTGGACGAAGCGGCCTGAACAAGCTTGAAATCCCGGCTGCCTTGCCCGGTCAAGCGGGCCAGCCGGGATAGACTATCAGGTGCGGATACGTGTGCCTTCGAGGTCGTACAGCGCCCCAAGGGCGAGGGCTGCCGCGGTTTCCTCGCCTGCAATGACAAGGGCGTAGCTGCCCTGACGCAACCAATCCTCGGTCACTCCGGCTTCGTTACGAACATAGCCGAAGCCGATGCTTTTGCCGATCGAATAGCCATAGCCACCAGAAGTCAGGTAGCCGACGGGCGTTCCGTCCCGAAGGATGGTTTCGCGCCCGAAAAGAACAGCGTCCGGGGCCGTGCAAGTGAAACCTACGAGACGCTTTGGCAGCGGCTTGCCGATCTGTGTCTCAAGCGCGGCGCGGCCAAGGAAGGGGGTTTCTGTCTTCAGCTTGACGGCCCAGCCAAGGCCTGCCTCGAAAGGTGTGTCATTCGGGGTGATGTCCGATGACCAGGCGCGATAGCCCTTTTCCAGGCGCAAGGACTCCAATGCGCGGTAGCCGGTAGGTTTCAGCTGCGGATCAGCCTGCGTCAACGCGTCGTAGACCGTTCCAAGCTGGTGGATCGGGATGTGCAGCTCCCAACCAAGTTCACCGACATAGGTCACGCGAAGGGCACGGGTTGGCACGCCGGCGATGGTGATGGTGCGCGCCGAGCCGAAGGGAAGGGCGGCGTTCGACACGTCGGCCTGCGTCACTTTTGCGAGAATGTCGCGTGCCCGTGGCCCCATCAGCGACAAGGTGCCCCAATCTTCGGTCACATCGCGGAAGCTGGTGCCAACGGCGGGCAGATGGTCGGCAATCCAGCCAAAGTCGTGCGTGCGAAAGCCAGTGCCGGTGACGATATAGAAGTGGTCATCCGCCAGCCGGGCGACGGTGAGGTCGGCCTCGATCCCGCCGCGCGAGTTCAGGAGTTGGGTGTAGGTCAATCGCCCCACGTCGCGGGCTACCCGGTTGGCGCAGATCGCTTCCATTGCTTCGGCGGCATCTGGGCCCGAAAGTTCATATTTGGCGAAGGAAGACTGATCGAAAAGTCCGGCATGGGCGCGGACGTGTCTGTGTTCCTCACCCACCTGATCGAACCAGTTCTGCCGTCCCATGGAGTAGACATCGACCGCTTCCACCCCCTTCGGCGCGAACCAATTCGGGCGTTCCCACCCCAGTTTCGATCCGAACACCGCGCCCTGCGCCTTCAGCCTGTCGTAGAGAGGCGAGACGATGCGGGGGCGGCCAGAGGTGTATTCCTCATGTGGGAAGGCCACCGTGTAGTGTTTGCCATAAGCCTCGAGCGTGCGTTCGGCGACCCATGCGCGGTCGCGGTGCAGGCCCGAGAACCGGCGGATGTCGACGGCCCAAAGGTCCAGCGGTGCCTCATCCCGCATCACCCAGTCGGCAAGTACCCAGCCCGCCCCGCCACCGCTGGCAATGCCAAAAGCGTTAAAGCCCGCACCGACGTACATGTTCGTGCATTCGGACGCCGGGCCCAGGATGAAGTTGCCGTCGGGAGTAAAGCTTTCCGCGCCGTTGATCATCTGCTTGACGCCGACATTGGCCAATGCCGGAACACGCGCGATGGCTTGTTCAAGGTGCTGGCCAAAGTGATCGTAGTCGTCGTCGAAAAGCCGGAACTCCCAGTTTTCCGGGATGTCGCCGGTGACCCAGCCCTGCGGGTTCGGCTCGTAGCCGCCCATGACCAGACCGCCGACCTCTTCCTTGAAATAGGTGCGGCGGTCGGGATCGCGCAGAGTTGCCGCATCGGGGGAAAGGCCCGGAATCTTGTCGGTCACTATATACTGGTGCTTGACGGGATGCAGCGGAACGGCGACGCCCGCCATCGCTCCCACCTGCCGCGCCCACATGCCACCGCAGTTCACGACCTTTTCGCAGGCGATCACGCCCTGTGAAGTTTCGACATGAGTGATCCGGCGGCCCTCCATGCGAAAGCCGGTGACCTTGACGCCTTCCTGAATCTTCGCGCCGTGCATCCGTGCACCCTTGGCGAGACTTTGGGTGATGTCGGAAGGGCTTGCCTGCCCATCGGTGAGCAGCCAGCTGGCTCCGATCAGATCGGAGGTGTCCATCAGCGGCCACATGCGCCTGACGTCATCCGGCCCGATCAGGTCCATCTCCATCCCGAAGCTGCGGGCAGTGGTGGCAAGGCGCTTGAACTCGGTCCAGCGGTCGGGTGTGGTGGCCAGGCGCAGACAGCCGGTCATCTTCCAGCCGGTATCAAGGCCGGTTTCGGAGGCCAGATGCTTGTACAGGTCGACCGAATACTTCAGCACCTTTGTGATCGAAGCCGAGGACCGCAACTGCCCGACCAGCCCCGCGGCATGCCAGGTTGACCCCGAGGTGATTTTCCCCTGCTCCAGAAGCAGCACGTCAGCCTTGTGGTCGCGGGCAAGGTGGTAGGCTGTCGAGCAGCCGATGATGCCG
>JANMGI010000108.1:0-2205 GCA_031374565.1 Paracoccaceae bacterium
GCCGAATCCATGGCCCGTGCCGCCCTTGGCCTTTGTGTCGACCTGCCCGAAGACCAGCGCCCCGAATTGCAGATTGCTGCCCATACCATGATCGGCTCGGTCCTGATGCAAGTGCAGGGCTTCACCGCCGAACCCGTCCGGCGCGAATTCGACACCGTGCACGACCTCTCCAGCGCCCAGTCCTCGCTGGGGCCGAACACCGCCCCAGCACTTCTTGGCGCGCATACACATGCCATCATCTCGGCCGAGGAATCCCGCGCCAACCGGCTGGGCGACCTGATGGACCGCATGGCCGATGCATTGCCCGACAGCCCCGAAGCGGTCGAGGTTCGCATTGTCGCCCTTGCCGCGCGCAACGGCACCCGCTTCTACCAGGGTCGCTTTGCCGAACAACTGGATTGCATCGGGCAGATCCGCCCGCTCTACCGGCTGGAAAAACATGCCGGAATGATCGGCCGCTACGGCATGGACATGTTCGCCGCCGCTCAGATGTTCGAAGGCCCCTCCCGCGCGATCCTTGGCCAGACCGACCGCATTCCTGACCTTGTCGCCGAAACCGATGCCCATCAGGCGGCGCTTTCGATCCCGGTGATGCAGCCCTATGCGCTGGTCTGGGGCTCGGTGCCCCTGTTCTACGCCGGCCACCTAGATCAGGCCCTCACCCGCCTTGACCGGGGGATCGAGGCTGCCGTGACCCAGGGCGCGCTTTTCTGGCAGTTCATCGGCAAGACCTGGGCTTGCGTGATGAACCCGGATCTTGCGAAGACGCCAGAAGGCATCGCAGGTTTCGGCACGCTCATCGACACGTTGCGCGCCATCGGGGCCAATGTCGGCGTGCCCTATTTCTCTGCCGTCCATTCTGCGCGCCTGCTGGCCTCCGGACGCGCCGATGCGGCGCTGGCCGTCTCCTCCCGCGCGCTGGCCGAAGCGCAGGCCGAAGGGCTGCACTGCTGGTATGCCGAGATTCTGCGCCTCCATTCCGCCAACTGCCGCGCCACCGGACGCCCGGCAGATGCGGAAGCCGCCCTCGACTTGGCGGTCGATGTGGCAACGGGGCAAGGGGCCGCCCTCTGGCTGGTCCGGGCGCTTCTGGACCGGATCGCCGAAGGTGGCCCCGCTGACGGGCTGGCCGACGTCGTGGCCCGCTTCCCTGCTGACGCCGCCTTGCCCGAACTGACACGGGCCCGGCAGCATCTGGCGATGTCGTGACAGTGCCGACGCTTCTCGGGTACGGCCTGCCGCTCTTCGACGGCCTGACCCCGGCGGATTTCGACGGGATCGACGTGCCCTTCGTCGAACGCCGCCTTGGTCCGTGGGAGATTCTCTTCCACCAAAAGGACGCCAGCCGCGACGTGCATTTTCTGCTGACCGGCACCCTGATCGCGCTTTACTGGACCGCCGAGGGGCGTGAGGTCATCTTCACCCGCTTTGCCACCGGCGCACATTTCGGCGAGTTGGCTGCGCTTGACGATGGTGACCGCTCGCTGGCCGTGGTCGCCCGGGGCGAGTCGTCCGTCCTGACGATCCCCGGCCCGGTCTTCCGCCACTTCTTCGACCGCATCCCCACTCTGCGCTGGCGGATCACCCAGGGCCTTGTCGCCCGCATCCGCACGTTGACAGCAAAGAACCTCGAACTGACCACCTCCAGCGTCGAGCAGCGGGTAGCCTCCTACCTCTTCGCCCTTGCCGTCGACCGGGGCCAGCTCCGCGCCGGGGGGGTGATCGACAATGCCCCGACCCATGCCGAAATCGCCGCGACCATCGGCTCGAACCGCGAAATGGTCAGCCGGGTGATGAGCGGGCTGGCCAAACGAGGGGCCATCAAGACCGCCCGCCAGCGGATCGACCTTCTCGACCCCAAGATACTTGCGGCCGAGTTCTAGACACCCCCCACCTTTCACATTGGCCCAAATATCCCCGGCGGAGCCTGCCCGAGCCTTTGCGCGTTCTTCACGCGGAAAGGCGAGACAAAAGACTTGCACGGAACGCGCTCGATCTGACAACCGCCTTACTACCCGGCGATGCTCACCCCGGTCTCCCAGGCCTCGCACTTGCGCATCAGGTCACCGGGCAGCGGCTGGTCGGTAAAAAGCGTGGAGATTTCGGACAGCGACGCCAGCCGCGCCGGGGCGGAGCGGTCCAGCTTGGACTGGTCGGCCACCAGATAGACCTTGCGCGACTGCTGGATGATCGCCTTCGACACCC
>JANMGI010000142.1:0-7146 GCA_031374565.1 Paracoccaceae bacterium
TGCCATCCACGCCGCCACCGCGCCGGACCCCGCCACCGGCGCGCGGCAGGTCCCGATCTACCAGACCACCGCCTACGTCTTCCGTGATGCCGACCACGCGGCGAAGCTCTTCAACCTGCAGGAAGTCGGCTACATCTACTCGCGCCTGACCAACCCCACCGTCTCGGCCCTCGCGAACCGGGTGGTCGCGCTGGAGGGTGGCGCAGGCGGCATCGCCTGCTCGTCCGGTCACGCGGCCCAGATCATGGCGCTTTTCCCGCTGATGGCCCCCGGCCGCAACGTCGTCGCCTCGACCCGGCTTTACGGCGGCACGATCCAGCAGTTTTCCAACACTATCCGCAAGTTCGGCTGGTCGGCAAAGTTCGTCGACTTCGATCACCCCAAGGCCATCGAGGCCGCCATCGACGCCGACACCCGCGCGATCTTCTGCGAGACGATCTGCAACCCCGGCGGCGCGCTTTCCGACCTCGACGCCATCGCCCGGGTCGCCAACCAGGCGCACCTCCCGCTGATCGTCGACAACACCACCGCCAGCCCCTACCTCTGCCGCCCCATCGAACACGGTGCGACCCTCGTCGTCCATTCCGCGACGAAGTACCTGACCGGGAACGGCACCGTCACTGGCGGGATCGTGGTGGACTCGGGGAATTTCAACTGGTCCAAGGACGACATGTTCCCGTCCCTAAGCCAGCCCGAGCCGGCCTACCACGGCCTCGTCTTCCACCCGACGCTGGGCAACATGGCCTTCACCTTCCACTCCATCGCCATCGGCCTGCGCGACCTGGGGATGACGATGAACCCGCAAGGCGCCCACTACACTCTGATGGGAATCGAAACCCTGTCCCTGCGGATGCAACGCCATGTCGAGAATGCCCAGATCGTGGCGGACTGGCTGGAGCAGGACCCGAGGATCGGGAAAGTCACCTATCCGGGCCTCAAGTCCTCACCCTACCACAACCTCGCAAAGATGATCACGCCGAAGGGTCCGGGGGCGCTTTTCACCTTCCAAGTCAAGGGCGGGTATGAGGCCTGCGTCAAGCTTATCGACAGCGTGAAGCTGTTCTCTCACGTGGCGAACCTTGGCGACACGCGAAGCCTGATCATCCATCCTGCTTCGACAACGCACCGGCAGCTGACCGAGGACGCCCAGGTCAAGGCCGGGGCCGCGCCGGATTCGGTGCGTGTCTCGATCGGGATCGAAAACGTCGAGGACATCATCGCCGATCTGGATCAGGCGCTGGCCAAGGCCACGGCCACGGCCTGACGGCAAGTCACGCTGCTCAGCCCCCGCTGGCGGGGTCGAGCGGCGGGGCCACGAACATCCCCTTCGGCAGCGGGTCAAGCCAGGCAATCTTGGCCTGCGCAACGACCGGCTTGCCGGGAGACCAGTCCAGACTGATCCGCATCGGACGGCAAGCCTCGCCCACCCCGTCAGCCTCACAGGCGGTTGCAATGGCTGCAAGAGCCGCCTGCAGCGCCGCATCGGGCGTGGCTGTGCCTTCGGCCCCGGCTGGAAGGTCAAGACGGAAAACGTCGCTGCGCAGGACGTGCACAGCCAGATCGGGCAGGTCGGCGTCCGGCACTTTCAGGCGATAGACCAAATCCAGCTGAAACATCGCGGTCCCGGACGCCACATCGACGCTGCCCTCGACCACACGGGCTGTATTCACTGCACAGTCCTGGGCCAGCGTCTGCGTCAGCACCGCACACAACCCATCGGCCACGCGCGGGGCACGAATGTCGGCAAGAACCTGCAGGAACGGCGTTTCCGGCAGCTTTTCCCCTTCGGCCAGCAGGTCGGAAAGCTTGGCCTGCCGCAGGATCCGCAGCGACCGACCGGGCACGAAGCGGTCCTGCACAAGATAGGCCCGCACGTCGTCTTGCGGGATCAGCCCGCCCGTGGGCGAGATCAGCCAGCTTTGCCGGGCCGTCGCCGCAACCGGGGCCGCAGCCGGGTTTGCCGTGTCCGGTACAGCGGCCTCGGCAACGTCGACCGTGGTCGCGGGCATTGATTGCCAGTATTGCCACCCTGCAGCGCCAAAGCCCACAGCCATCAGCAAAAGCCCAGCTCCGATCAGGATCCGCAGCATCAAAACGCCACCCCCTGCCGGAGGTTGGCCAGATCACCGAACGCGAAGGTCGTCGTGATGGCCTTGACCCGACCGACGAAATCCTCTCCCTCGGAGACCTGGCCACGCAGTTCGAAATAGGTGTCTTGCGTCATACGGATACGCGAGCCCTGAACGGGAGCGTAGACGGCTTTCGCCACACCCTCACCCGGTTGCGGGCCGATAACCGAAACGGTTGCGTCGTCAAAACCTGCACGGGTTTCGTCCGCGGGGACGCCGAAGCTGTCCCGGAACCATGTGTTGTAGGCCGCGACGCGATCTTGCAACACGACATAGGTTGCCTCGGCCTGCGCTTTCTCCGATCCGGTGCCGGTCGTCAGGTCCTTGAAAAACCGGTGGCCGGGGTTTGGCAGATAGGCCGGGTCGATCCCGCAGGCGGTCATCGCCGCGCCAGGCAGAACTTCCACCGGGATCACCGGGTCCAGGTTTGCCACCCCGGCGTGGGTGCCGCCCAAAAGGATGACCCGCTCGATCCGGGCGCCCGGGGCAAGATGGATGTTCCACATCCGGTTCAGCGCACTGCTCTCCAGCACCAGATACACCGGAGCATCGGTCTGTGTCACCGCGACGTCATAGGCCTCATAAGCCAGACCCGCAGGGTCCAGCACACCGGTCGTGCCGCCGTCACGATAGGCGTTGACGAAGCCCTGCACCGCCGCCGCAAGGGTGGCGTCATTGTAGGTCAGCATCGCAAGGTTAAGGGCGGTCACCCCCGCCGTGACATGCCCGACCGCGGACCCTTCCAGAGGTGGGGTCACCCGGCAGCCGGAAATCGGGCGGATCATGGTGATCTCTGCTGGAATGTCCGAACCGACCCGGGTGGTGTATCCGTCGATCACATCATTGATCAACACCGGGCTGTTGCCGGGCATAGCGGCAATCGGGCCAAGTGCCTTCAGGCCATCCGGCGAATCGGCCAGCATCTCGGCAGCCGTGCCGCCGGTCGGTTGATCGCCGCCAATCGGTGCCGCCGCCATTCCGCGTTCCAGAAGAGAGACGACCCGCTCGGGCAGATAGTGTTCAAAGGCACGGGGACCCTTCCAGACAAGGCCGAACGCGGCAAGCATGATGGCACCGACGATCACCAGGCTGATCGGTCCGCGGATCATTCAGAACTGCTCCTGCCTCTGTTTCTTGCGCCAAACTTGCCCGCTGACTTGGGCCAAATCATGACGGCAACCGGTGAAACCTTCGTGAATCCCGCCGGTTGCCGTAAGGTCTTACTCGGCGATTTCCCAGGTGACTGCCACATTGGCGATCAGCCCAAGCTCACCGCCCACCACCGGCACGGGCGAGGCTGCAACCGCATCCTTGTACATCGGCGCGGGGTCCGTCATCGCGCCTGCATCCGAAATCGACATGACCTGACCAAGTTTCACCCCCGCCGCGGTCGCCAGAAGCTCGGCCTTGGCACGGGCATCGGCGACGGCTTCCTTGCGGGCCTCTTTGTAGGCGGGTTCCGGGTCGGCAAAACCAAAAGTCAAGCCGTTCAACGTGTTGGCCCCATCGGCCACCGCCGCATCCAGCACCGCCCCGGTCGTGTCCAGCGCCCGCACCCGCACGGTCAACATGTTCGACGCGACATAGCCCGAAATCGTCGGGGTTGACGTGTCGTAGCCGGTCCAGTTCGGGTTGATCGACAGGTTGGAGGTCTGCATGTCCCGCGCCTCGACACCTGAAGCGGTCAGCCTAGCGATCACCGCGTCAGTCGCCGTAGAGTTTGCGGCCAGCGCTTCGGCAGCGGTTGCGGCTTGGGTGGTCACGCCGATCATCAGGGTCGCCATGTCGGGCGCGGCCTCGATGGTGCCGGTGCCGGTCACGCTGATGGTTCGGGTCATTGCATCCTCGGCAAAGGTGGGTGAGGCCAGCGGCAAGGCCAGGGCGGTCGAAAGGATCAGGGCAGAAAGCACACGCATGGGAAGACTCCTGTGAAAGGCGTGACATTTCGCATTTGTGACGCGCGCCGGGAAGCCTTCCTTGGGGCGTCGTTGGCCCTTTTCCTTCCCTTCGGCGAAA
Source organism: Paracoccaceae bacterium (assembly GCA_031374565.1). Classification (GTDB taxonomy): domain Bacteria; phylum Pseudomonadota; class Alphaproteobacteria; order Rhodobacterales; family Rhodobacteraceae; genus Tabrizicola. The sequence continues at coordinate 4,146 of JANMGI010000142.1, forward strand.
AGCTGCTTTAGATAAGCTCCAACCGGCTGGGGCACGTTCCAGCACTTCCAATATCCGTGCTAGACCCGTGACATGAAACCTACATTTGCACTTGACCTGACCCGCGAGGCCATAGGGCTTCTGCACCGGACGCCGAAAGGCTGGCTGTCGATTGGCGAAGTGGCCTTCGACGCCCCCGATCTGCCCGAAGCTCTGGACTATCTGCGCAAGACCGCGCTTGGCCTTTCGCCTCTGGGCGTGGCCACCAAGCTGATCCTGCCGAACAGCCAGATCCTTTACACCGAGGTTCACGCCCCCGGTCCCAGCCGCGACGAAAAGCGCCGCCAGATCGCCACGGCCTTGGAAGGAAGGACGCCTTATCCTGTTGAAGATCTTGTCTTCGACTGGTCCGGCAAGGGGGCCAACGTCAAGGTCGCGGTCATCGCCCGGGAAACCCTGGCCGAGGCCGAAGGCTTTGCGGTCGAACATCGTCTGAACCCGGTGTCCTTCGTGGCAATTCCGGGGGACGGCGACTTTGTCGGTGAGCCTTGGTTCGGCCCGACAGCCGCAGCCGCCAGTCTTCTCGCCGAGGATGAGACGGTCGAGCGTGACCGCGATCCGGTCACGGTCCTGCACCGCGAACTGCCAAAGGCCGAGCCGGTCGCCGCGGTCCAGACGGAAGCTGCAGGCCCCGAACCTACTTCGGACCCTGAGGCGGAAGATGTCGCTCTGTCGACCACCAGTGCCGAAGATGACCCGCTTCCCGGCCTTGAAGAGGCGCTGAACGCCGACGTTCCGGCCGAAGAGCCGGTTGCAGAGCCCGCAGATCAGCCCGCAGAGCAGCCCGCAGAAACAGAGACCGAGGATGAGGCCCTTCGCGCGCTGGAAGCGTCGCTTGCCCAGGCCGACACCGAACCGACACAAGACAAGACCGGGGTGGAGCAGGTCGCGCCGCTTCTGCCCACGCCCGAAGTGGAAGAAGCGCCGTTCGCGCATGTCACCGACACCTCTGCCTTCCCGGAACCGGACGAAGACCTCCGGCCGGGCGCGCGCAAAGGCATCGTCGACGATCTGGATGACGACATCCCGCCTGCTCCCCCATCGGCCGCTATGGTCGCCTTTGCCAGCCGCCGTGCTTCTGGCCCCGACGGGATCGCGCGTCCGATGGACGGTGTAACCCGTGCCGGAAGCCCAGCGAAAACGGCACCTGTCGCCCGGCCGACGCCGGTCAAAAGCTTTGGCGGCATGGTCACTGCCCCTTCGATCCCCGGCACCAAGACCAAGGCGAAACTCAAGGGCAGCGACATCCCGCGCCCTGCCGTGGCTGGCGGCCCGACGACGGTCAAGTCCCCCGCCCGTCCCGGCGGCACATTCGGCGCGGTTGCCCCAGCAAAGAAGCGCGGAACCACTGTCTTCATGGTGCTGGTGGGACTTCTGTTGCTGTTCCTTGCCCTGATCGGGCTTTGGTCGTCGCTTTATCTTGGTGGGGAAAGCCAGACCACCACAGACCAGGCCGCCGTGACCGATGTGACCCCCGGCGTCGACGACGAAATGCTCGCCGACATGCAGGACCCAGAGGGGATGACCGGCCCGATTCCCGAAGCGGACGGCCAGTCGCAGGGCCAGGCTGATGCGGGCGCGATGGCGACCGAAAGCCTGCCCGTCAACATGGGCGGCGAAGACCCGGCCACCGACCTTGCCACCGCTGACTCTCAGCCAGTCCCGGAAGGCGATCCCGCCGCCGAGGTGGTGGCCGAACCTGTGGTCAAGGCCGATCCGGCAACCGACCCCATCCCCGAGGCTGCCGCCGAGGTGGCCGAAGTTGCGCCGGAACCTGCCCCGGCCACCACGGTTGCCACCGATGTATCTGCCGCCTCGGCTCCGGCAGAGGATCAGGACGAAATCTTCCTGTCGGCGATGGATGCTCCGCCCCCCGCCTTGGACGCGCTGGCTCTGCCCGCGCTGGCCGATGTGACCGACGCACTGCCCGATCCCGTGATGCCACCTCCCGCGCCGGGCACGGTCTACCAGTTCGATGCCAAGGGGTTGTTGAAACCCACTCCCGAGGGGATCGTCAGCCCGGATGGCGTGTTCCTGATCGCCGGAAAGCCGCCGCTTCTGCCCCCCTCGCGCAGTGATGTCGCAACCGCCGCCGCCTTGGCGGCTTCCGCAGTTCAGACACCCGCCGTGCCCACCGCTACCACCGTCGCCTCGCCTTCGGATGCCTCGCTTGTCACCGCAGGGACCGCGACCGAAGCTGCCGCTCCCCCCGCGTCTGATCCGGCAATGGCGGGGTTCCGGCCGAAGGCGCGGCCCGAAGGTCTTGCCCCGGCCACGGCAGACGATGACGCCGCGCTCTCTGATGCAGCACCAACCGAATTCGCGGGCTTGCGTCCGCTGCCCCGTCCCGCCAGCGTGAGTGCCGCCGCAGCGGCGGCAGCGCCCGCACAGGCCGCCGACCTTGGGGCTCAGGGTGCCTCGCTGACCGCGCAGGCCGAGGCGAAGCTTGCCGAGGCCGCCGCGCTGGAAGCGCAGAATCCGTCCGTCGTCGCCATCTCGATGCGGCCCGCCCCCCGCCCGAACGACTTTTCCGGCGCGGTCGAGGCCGCTGTTGCCGCCGCCGTGCGTGAGCCTGCTCCGGTCGAGGAAGCAGCACCCGTCGAAGTTGCCGCCGCCGCTCCCGCTGCGAAGCCCGAAGAAACCGCCGACCTGGACGAGCCCGAACCCACCAAGGTCGCGCCCTCGATCCCGACGAAGGCAAGCGTGGCAAAGCAGGCGACCTATGCGAACGCGATCAACCTGTCGAAGATCAACCTGATCGGGACCTACGGCACCGACAGCCGCCGGTACGCGCTGGTCCGGCAGGCGAACGGGAAGTACAAGAAGGTCAAGGTCGGCGACAAGATCGACGGGGGGACGGTGAAGGCGATCACCGACACCGAGGTCCGCTATCAGAAGGGTGGCAGGCTGGTCAGCCTGAAGATGCCGAAGATCTGACCTCTGTCCACGGTGGACAAGAAAT
>JANMGI010000187.1:0-2892 GCA_031374565.1 Paracoccaceae bacterium
CCGCTGCGTCACGCTGTCATGCCCGGCCCGCGCGACCTGTGCGCCAATCGCCCCATAGATGTGCCGCGCCGCCGCAATGCCGATCCGGCAATCCGATGGCAGACTGAAAATCCCCGCGCTTGAGCGGCGGTAAAGGTCGTCAGCGACCTGCAAAAGCCGCTCTGTGACTTGCGCCAGCGCCGGGGTGGGCTTCGGGTCCGCCAGAAAGGCCTCCGCGTCGATCCCGGCTTCTTCCAGCCAGTCCAAGGGCAGGAACAACCGCCCCGCACGGGCATCCTCGCCCACATCGCGGGCAATGTTCGTCAGCTGCATCGCAAGGCCAAGGTCCGCCGCCCGCGCCAGGGCATCCGGCTCGCGCACCCGCATCAGGACGCACATCATCACCCCGACTGCCGAAGCAACACGGGCGCTGTAGGCATGCAGATCAGCAAGCGACGGGTAGCGCCGCCCGATCGCATCCCAGGCCAGCCCCTCCAGCAGGGCATCGGGCAGGGCGCGCGGCAGGTCGAAGTCCTCGACCACCGCTGCAAAGGCGCGGTCAGACGGTCGCGCCTCTGGCGTTCCCGCATAGATCAGATCCAGCCGTTCGCGCAGCCGCAACACCGCAGCCGCCTTGTCCTGCACTTCATCTACATCATCATCGGCAACCCGGCAGAAGGCATACAAGGCCAGCGCCGGATCACGCACCCGCGCGGGCAACAACCGCGACGCCGCATGGAACGACAGGCTTCCCGTCCGGATCATCGCCCGGCAGGCTTCCATATCCTGATGCCCGATCATTCCGCCGCCATCCGCAACGGGGCCGCCGCTCGCACCGGAGCATCCGGCACCAGCGTCGCCAGCACTTCCGCAGTCCCGATCACCCCCGGCACCCCAGCCCCCGGATGCGTGCCCGCCCCGGCAAGATACAGACCCGGCAACTCCTCCGACACATTGTGCGGCCGGAACCAGGCCGATTGCAGGATGCGAGGTTCAAGGGAAAAGCCCGACCCATGCGGCGCCAGATAGCGGTCGCGAAAGGTGTCAGGCGTGAAGACCAGGCTTTCCGTCACGCGCGACGAAAGCCCCGGCAGCAGCCGGTCTTCCAGCACTTTCAGCATCTTCAGGCGATAGGTCTCCTCCATCGCCTTCCAGTCCACCGGGGTCTTGTGCCCAAGATGCGGCACCGGCGACAGGACATAGAACGTGTCATCCCCCTCTGGCGCGACCGAAGGGTCCGTCACCGAAGGCCTATGGACATACAGGCTCATGTCCTCGGACAGCTTGCCGGTCTGGAAAATCTCGCGGAGATGCGCCTTGTAGCGCGGCCCGACGAGGATCGAGTGATGCCCGGCCTTGGGCCACATCCCCTTCGTTCCCTTGGTCCCGAAATACCAGACGAAAAGCCCCATCGACCAGCGCGACCGCATCAGCTTTGGCGCGGTCCAGCGCTTCACCGGCTGATGCCGCATTAGCCGCGTATAAGTCGTCCCCGGATCGGCGTTCGACACCACGACATCCGCCGCCAGCACTCGCCCATCCGCCAGCTTCACGCCCGAAGCGCAGCCCTTGGTGACCAGAATCTCGTCCACCTCGGCATCTTGCACCACACGGCCACCTTGGTCCTTGACGACGCGAGACATTGCCTCGGCAATCGCCTGCACGCCGCCCATCGCATAGTGCACCCCGAACGCCCGCTCCAAATGGCTGACCAGCGCATACATCGAGGTGACGTGGAACGGATCGCCCCCGATGAACAAGGGGTGGAACGACAGCGCAAACCGCAGCCTTTCGTCCTTCACCCGACCTGCTGCATGGGCATAGACCGACCGGTCCGCCCGCATCATCACGAACTTCGGCAGCACCTTGATCAGATCGACCAGCTTGTGCATCGACCTGCGACCCAGGTCCTCGAACCCGAACCAGTAGCGCGCCTCTGCATCTTTCAAGAACTTGCGGAACCCCTCCAAGTCGCCGGGAGAAAGGCGCGATACTTCGGCTTCCATCGCTGCATCGTCCTGCCGCGCACTGTAGGTCGATCCGTCCTCCCATTGGATCGTGTAGAACGGATCCATCGGCACAATATTTACGTCCCGGTCGAAGTCGCGCCCGCAGGCCGCCCACAGCTCGCGCAGGCCCTGTGGCACCGTCACGATGGTTGGCCCTAGGTCGAACCGATGCCCGCCTTGGGTGATCGACGATCCCCGTCCGCCGGGCCGGTCCAGCCGGTCCACGACTGTGACCTGCCAGCCCTTGGCCCCAAGCCGCATGGCCGAGGCAAGTCCCCCCAACCCCGCGCCAATCACGACGGCCCGCCCGCGGCCTTCAAGTGCAGAGGGCAGCATATCGACCTGCCCGGACCGTGGATGTTGTGTCATTCCGCAAGCCTATACTGTCCACCCAGATTTACAACTTGGCTTTTTACCGCCCCAAAACCCCCGGATTGGGCTTCCCTGCTGCTGCATTAAGTGTAATCCTGTCCTGACACACGCCCTTGGTCACGGGCCGGAGGATCAACTCATTTCCGTTGCCACGCTTAGCCTCTTCCGGTTCGCGACCCCCGCCAGCAGGCTTTGGGTGATCGCGCAGATGGCGCTTGCGCGGCCGCGGCGGCTTTGGTCCGGGGCGCAGTTCGTAAAACTTTGCGGCTCTGGCACGGGCGAAGGCTTCACCCCCCGCCCCAACTGGTCGGTCTGGGCGATCTTCGCAGTCTGGCCGGATCTTTTGCGCGCGCGCGAACACGTTGCCAGCCACAAGGTCATCACTCGCTGGCGCACGCATGCAGCTGAAGACTGGACGGTCTTCCTTGCCCCGTTCTCCGCCCGTGGCAGTTGGGCCGGGGTGAACCCGCTCACTGACACCACCGACGCGCAGGCGCATTCCGGCCCCATCGCCGCCCTCACCCGCGCCACG
>JANMGI010000198.1:0-15295 GCA_031374565.1 Paracoccaceae bacterium
GTGGCGCAAGCCGTCGCCGCGCGCGTGGTGATGACGCGCGGCGCGCTGGCCCCGGTTGACGCGTTGCGGCAGGCGGCGGGCCTTCTTTAAGGCGCAGTCAGCGCAAGTTCCACCCGCTCACCCGCCTTGACCGTCAAGGGTGTCTCGGAGGCCTTGTCACCCTTGCTGACCTTCACCACGTAGTCGCCCGCTGGCAGGGCCGTCTGCCAGTTGGGACCGTAATTGTAGGCCAACGAGGCACGGTTGCCGTTGATGTCGGGCTTCACCGCCAGCACTTCGATGAATTCGTCGCTGGGCGTGGTGAAGGCCGCCATACCCGCGTTCAGGGGCGCGGTGATGTCGACCCGTTCGCCGACCTTCACGGTGAACGGCACCTCGGCCTTGGCGTCGCCAAGGGTCACGACGGCGACATAGTCGCCAGCCGGAAGATCGAAGTTGGCCCCGGCCCCGTAGGTGTAAGCCACGGACTTTCGGTTGCCCTCGATGTCCTTCTTTGCCTCAAGGATTTCGACATAATGCTCACCGCCTTCGACCATGACGCCTTCGGCATAGGTTGCTTCGACCACGGCAAGCCCGGTGCCGATGATCAGGCCTTTGTCGATCTGCTTGCCAGCCTCGAAGATGAGCGCTTCTTCCACTTTCGCCGCGCCGAGCGTGGCGAGGAAGCTGTATTCGCCCGCCGGGAAGACGTGCAATGCTTGGCCATAACCGGATTCGGACACGTCATCCGGGCCGCGCACTTCCCAGAACGCATCTTCCGCAATCTCGCCGCCCGCGAAGGCGTAAAGCTTCAGGTTCAGAACCCCCGCATTCATGTTGGCGACGGGCTGGGCGAGGGCATCGGCGGTAATGGTGACGTCCTGTTCGGCCTTGGCATCGTTCAGCTCGGTGAACATGCGGTAGGTTCCGGGCGGCACCAGTTCGGTCTGCTTGCCGTACACCGAGATCGTTTCTTCCGAGAGCGCACCATCGGCCAAGATCAGGCGGAGAGTGACAAAGGCGTCGTCCAGAATTGCGTCATCTGGTTCGGGTTGGCCCTCGGCCAGCACGATGACCGGGTCGAAGTTCTTGTCCAGTGCCATCGGGGTCGGTTCGGGGTCAGGCACCGGCGTCGGTTCAGGTTCGGCCACCGCGACCGTTGTCTTCAGCGCCTCGACCAGACTGCCCGCGTCCTTGGCTTCGATGTATTTGCCGCCGGTGTTTTCGGCCAGACAGGCGACCGTCGCGCCCTCTTCGGCGGTCAGGCCAAACCCCACGACATGCGCGGTGAAATCGACGCCCGAGGCTTCCAGTTCCGCCCCAAGCGCGCAGGGGTCAGCCTCACATGTCTCGATCCCGTCGGTGATCAGGATGACGGTGGCTTTCTCTTCGGTCGATTTCAGTTCAGCGGCGGCGCGGCGGACGGATTCGGTCAGCGGCGTCTTTCCCAGGAATTTCATCGCATTCGCCGCATCGGTGATTGCCTGAGCGGTGCCTGCGGCAGGGGGGACAACCAGTTCGATGTCGTTGCAGTCACCTTTGGAGCGGTGGCCATAGGCCATCAGGCCGATCTCGGTGGCCGGGTCCATGCCGGACAGTACCGTCCCCAGCGCCTCACGCGCGATTTCAAGCTTGGGGCGACCGTCGATCTGGCCCCACATCGAGCCCGAAGCGTCAAGGACGATGATCGACTTTCCCTCGGCGAGAAGGGGTGTGGAAAGAAAAACCTGTGTCAAAGCAAGAATAAAGGCGGGTCTGAAAAAGCGCATCCGAATGCTCCGGTAGGTATCGACTTGCGGGTGAGCCTAGGGGAGCAGGAGGGAGGCGGTCAACCGGGGGGGTAAAGAAAAAGGTCTTCGGGAGATACCCGAAGACCCGGTCCTGGCCGAAGGCTGGTAGAAGGGGACATTGGTTTGCCCCCGGCGCAGAGCCGTCAGCCCCGGGATGAGTGACCATCCCGGAGCCCGACCTGGTTGGCGATCTTACATCGCCGGAAGCAGAACCGTGTCGATGACGTGGATCACGCCGTTCGACTGCTTGACGTCGGCAATAGTCACCGTCGCCACGTTGCCCTGACCGTCAGTGATCTGCACTTTTCCGTCCTTCATCGACGCGGTGAATTCGCAGCCGCCGACCGTGCCGACCTTGTGCTTTCCGCCATCCGCTTCGATCATGCCGACGATGTCGGTCGACATCGCGTTTGCCGCAACGACGTGGCAGGTCAGGATCTTGACCAGCTGGTCCTTGTTTTCCGGCTTGAGCAGGGTTTCCACGGTGCCTGCGGGCAGCTTGGCGAAGGCTTCGTTGGTCGGCGCGAAGACGGTGAACGGGCCAGCGCCCGACAGCGTTTCCACCAGACCGGCAGCTTGGACCGCTGCGACCAGGGTCGTGTGGTCGGCCGAGTTCACTGCATTTTCGACGATGTTCTTGTTTTCGTACATCGCAGCGCCGCCCACCATCGGGTTTTCGGCAAAGGCAAAGCCGGTCGACAGGGCCAGGATCGCGGTGGCAAGTTTAAAGGATTTCATCGGGTCGTTCCTCCGGGTTAGGGCGGGGTCATTCCCACCTCACACCGGAAGCAACGCAGGGATTTCGGTAAAGTTTCAGCGCAAGGTTGCGCTCGCGTTTTCGTGATCAGGCCCGGCCGTTGGGGCCTGATCAATCCCGCATGGTCGATCAGGCGTTCGCGCCGATCTTGGCGGTCAGGATCACCGGGCCGGTCGGCTGGCCGGTGGGCGAGCCTCCGGTCGGCTCAATGGACACGGCGAAGATGAAACCATCCGGTGGGGTCGGGTAGGTGATGAACAGAGGTTTGTCTTCCAGAAGACCCAGCGACACCGGCCCGGCGTCCGGGGCGATGATCCACAGCTGGTGCACCTGTCCGGTGACCGCAGGCACCCCGGCGACGCGAGTGATTTGCAGCGTGTCGCCGAAATGGGTGACGCTGTAGGCCAGCCGGTTGTCGGCGGTCGCAAGGGTGGCCACCAGCTCGGCGCGCGGCGGGGCGAGGGTGGCAATCGACGCAAGCGCCAGCATCGCAGCAACCGCACCGCCCGCAAGCCAGCCAAGGCCAAAGCGCGATTTGCGCGGGGCAGGGACGGCTTTCGGGAACAGGCGGGCTTCGATCTGTGGCAGAAGGTTCGGGGCCGGAGCTTCGTCGAATGCGTCATTCAGGTCGCCCAACCGGACTTCCCAGCCGGTGACCATGGCGGCAAAACCGGCGTCGCGCTTGATCCGGGCGTCGATTGCGGCGCGCTCGGACAAGTCCTGCACGCCCAGCACATATTCGGCGGCCAGTGCGTCGTCGGCTTCGCGGGGGGAGAGGGGAGCGTCGGTCATGTCTCCAGACACTCCTTCAGCTTCAAAAGGCTGCGGCGTAGCCAGGTGCGCATGGTGTTCAGCGGCACCGCATGGCGCGCAGCCAGATCGACGTAGGACAGCCCGTTAAGGTAAGCCCCGCGCACCGCATCGGCCCGGTCAGGTTCCAGCGTGTTGAAGCAGTCGGTCATCCGCCGCGCCTCGCCTTGGGCGACCAGCCGGGTTTCGGCGCGTGGCGCGCTGTCCTGCACAAGGTCCAGCCCGTCGTCGGACGTGGCCTCGGGCCGGGCCCGCAATTTGTCGATGGCCAGGTTGCGGGCAATGGCGATCAGCCAGGTCATGCCCCGTCCCTTCGTCGGATCATAGCGACCCGCCCGTAGCCAAACTCTTGTATAAACCTCTTGCAAGGCATCCTCCGCCTCTGCGCGTTCTCTTAACATACGCAAGAGAACGCCCATGAGTTTCGCCGAGGTATCACGATAAAGCGTGCGGAAGGCCGAGCGGTCAGCTGCGGCGCATTTCGCAATCATCTCGGCGACGGGATCATCCATGGCTGGGAGGTTAAGGATTTTTCCACCCTGCGCAAGGGCTTCGCCGGGAAAGCTTATCCCCGGCGACGCCTGCGGCCACCGTCGTCGCCGCTGGTCTTGGTGTTGAAGTTCACATCCGGCAAGGTGACGATGCCAAGCAGGTTCGGGAAGGCTTCGACCGCATTCGGAATGGCAGAGGCGTTCACGAAATGCTCCTGGAAGCGGGGTTCGATGGCGGTCTCGATCTTGTGGATGTCACGGACCGTGGCTTCGATTTCCGCCCGTGCCGCCCGGTTCAGAAGGGCAATGCGCGCGCCGGTCCCTGCGGCGTTCCCGGCAGAGGAGACCTTGCTGAGGGGCGCATCGGGGATCATCCCCAGCACCATCGCGTGTTTCGGGCTGATATGCGCGCCAAACGCGCCCGCCAGGATGATCCGGTCCACGGTATCGACGCCGAACTTGTCCATGAGGAGCCGCGCACCGGAATAAAGCGCGGCCTTGGCCATCTGAATCTCGCGGATGTCGCGGTTGGTGACTGTCAGCTTCGGGCCGCCGTTGGCGCTGCCATCATGCACAAGGTAGGAATAGGTGCGGCCATCAAGAAAAAGCCGGTCCGACCCGGTCTGCTCCGGCGACCCGATCAGGCCCTGGGCGTCAACGATGCCCGCCATCCGCATCTCGGCCACCATTTCGATTATGCCCGACCCGCAAATGCCGGTCACGCCGGTGGTGGCGGTGGCCGCCGCAAATGCGGGATCGTCCGACCAGAGGTCAGACCCGATGACCTTGAAGCGCGGCTCTTTGGTGACGGAGTCGATCTCCACCCGCTCGATAGCCCCGGGTGCGGCCCGCTGCCCGCTGGAAATCTGCGCGCCCTCAAATGCCGGTCCGGTGGGCGAGGAACAGGCAAGGACCTTGGTGGTGTTGCCCAGAAGGATTTCCGCATTGGTGCCGACATCGACGACCAGCATAAGGTCTTCGGACTTGTCGGGGTTTTCCGACAGCGCGACGGCAGCGGCATCGGCCCCCACATGGCCCGCGATACAGGGCAGCAGATAGACGCGCGCAGCGGGGTGCATCTGCAACTCAAGGTCGCGCGCGGTCAGGCGCAGAGCGTTCGACGTGGCAAGGGCGAAGGGGGCCTGACCAAGTTCGTACGGGTCGATCCCCAGGAACAGGTGGTGCATCACCGGGTTGCAGACAAAGACCGAATCCATGATCAGCGCGCGGTCAACCTTGGCCTCGTCGCACAGCTGGCCGAATAACGTGTTCATCGCAGCCCGGACCGCAGCCGTCATCTCGGCCGCACCCGACGGGTTCATCATCGAATAGCTGACCCGGCTCATCAGGTCTTCGCCGAACCTGATCTGCGGGTTCATCAGGCCCGAGGAGGCGACGACCTCGCCGGTCCGCAGGTCACAGAGGTGCCCGGCGATGGTGGTGGACCCAAGATCCACAGCAACGCCGTAGATCGACCCCTCGTAAAGCCCCGGCCAGACCTGCATGATCCGCGGCGTGTCGGCGTCCGAAACCTGATGCAGGGCGACAGTGACCTTCCATTCGCCCTTCCGCAGCATCGGTTGCAGCGTGGTCAGGATCGGCAGGTCGATTGTCACGGCCTTGACGTCCCACTGATCGCGAAGCGCGTCCGAAAGACGCTCAAGATCGCCGGAGGGGTCGTGCATGTCCGGCTCGGTGACCTCGACGAACAAAAGCTTGACCGAAGGGTCCATGCGGATTTCCCGCGCCTCGACACGCTTCCTGACCACCTGCTTGTGGACCTGGGATTCCGGCGGCACGTCGATGACGACGTCGCCCATCACCTTGGCCTGACAGCCCAGACGCCGCCCGGCGGTCAGCCCACGGATGGACTTGTAGCGCTCTTCGACCGCGTTCCAGTCGGACAGGGCGTCGGCATTGACGGTGACGCCATGCTTGGAAAACTCGCCATAGCCGGGGGTGATCTGGCACTTGGAGCAGATGCCGCGCCCACCGCAGACAGAATCAAGGTCCACCCCCAGCTGACGGGCCGCGGTCAGCACCGGCGTGCCAAGCGCAAAGCGTCCCCGCTTGCCCGAAGGAGTGAAGATCACAAGCGCGTCTTGGGTGGTGGCGGCAGTCATGTCGGCAGTCATGTCGGCTTTCATTCGGGCCTCTGCCCCGCGGCGGGGTCTTCATGGGTGAAGTGGTAGGCGATCTGGTCGAAACGGTCGCGGGCGAAGGTGTAGAACCAGCGCAGGGGCTGGGTCGCTTCCGGCACGCCATGCTCGGCCATCGAGGGGATGTAAAGGGCAACACCGGGGGCCATCCGGTAAGCGACCCCGTCGATCAGGACGCTGCCTTCGCCTTCCAGCCCGAAATAGACTTCTGGCTCGGCGTGGCGGTGGAGGGCAAAGGTCTCGCCCGGCTGCATCTCTGCGATGCCGCAAACCAGCGTTTCGGTGGGCGTGATGTTGCCCGAAATCAGCGTCTTCCAAGACAGACTGCCACGCGCCGGGTCGTCCCAGCGGGCGGAAACGCAATCTTGCGCATCAATAAGGAAGGCAGCCGTCACGGTCATCTTGATCCGGTTTTAGTCCGACGCGCGGCAGCAGCAACGCTGGAATGCGGCAGGTGGCAGCGCCATTCCGTCACAGCGGCTTTCACCGAGACTTTCACTGCGCATTTGACCGGGCCTTTCGCCGTGGCGGCGGGGCAGAGTCGATCAGGCTGATCTTCTGCCAGATCTTGCGCGACAGGCTTGCCCCAAGAAGCTCGATGTCATTGACCGCGCTTGCCACGCCTTCATCCGGCACCGCTTGCGCATAAAGGGCTGCCAGCTTTCCCGTGATCGCCAGAAGCTCGGAACAATAGTCCAGATACCGCGACATCGCCACGCCATCCAGGCTGCGCTGAGGCGAATGCCCGGTCGGCTTGTAGGTGGGGTCCAGCACCACCGGGTCCTTCGTCAGCTGGTGCATGTCGATCACGTGGATGACCGACCGCAACTCATGCAGCCGTGTGGCCACCCGCCGGCGTTTCAGCCGGGCTTCCAGCCGAACCAGCGCCACAAGTCCCAGAGCCGCCAGCAAAGCCGTGTTCAGCGCCGCCTCAAAGTTTGCCACCGACCGGATGCTGTCCGCACCGATCTCGTTCAGCGGGATGACGCTGCCGACCAGCACGAACAGCGCCGCCCCGCCCAGAACGACGGCTGCGATCAGCCCGCGCAGCCACCAGAGCGGCGGGATCAGCCGCGCGACTTCAGCCTGCGTCTGCCGTGCCAAAGCCGCGACTTCTCCAGCCACCTGCGACAGGCCCCGGTCGGGAAACCGCTCCCGCACCCGGGTCTCAAGGCGGTCGGCGGTGGCAAGGATCTTCGCGGGGTCAAGGCTGCGGAACGGCATGGCCGCAGCCATAGCATCCTGCAAGCGTATCGCAAAATGCCTTTCACATTGGCCCAAATATCCCCTGCGGAGCACATCCGAGCGGTTTTGCGTCCTTCACGCAAGACCGCGAGACAAAAGGACTTCGCGCCTGCCAAGGCGCTCAATTTCCTCGTCCGCCGGGGTCACAAGGGTGCCCTGACCCTGATCTTTCGCCTCTTCCTGCCAAAAGGCGCATGACCAGACGTTGACGGCGGCCACATCCGCCTCTACCTCGCCCCCCATGGCACGCGCACCCCTTCTTCAGCTTTCCGGCATCTCGCTGACCTTCGGCGGCAATCCGGTGTTCGACGACCTGTCCCTGACCGTTCAGCCCGGCGACCGCATCGCGCTGGTCGGCCGCAACGGCAGTGGCAAATCCACGCTGATGAAGGTGATGGCGGGGCTGGTGGAAGCCGACCGGGGCAATCGCACCATCCCGCCCGGCGTGACCGTCGGCTACATGGAGCAGGAACCCGACCTGACCCGCTTCACCACGCTGGGTGACTTCGCGGCCTCGAACCTGCCCGAGGGTCTGGAGTACCGGCTTGCCGTCGTGGCCGAGGGGTTGAAGTTCAACCCCGAGACGCCCGTGGCCACTGCCAGCGGTGGCGAGCGCCGTCGGGCCGCGCTGGCGAAGCTTCTGGCCGAAGCGCCCGAATTGATGCTTCTGGACGAACCGACCAACCACCTCGACATCCAGGCCATCGAGTGGCTGGAGGCCGAACTATCCACCACCCGCACCGCCTTTGTCCTCATCTCCCACGACCGCGCCTTCCTGCGCGCATTGTCCAAGGCCACGCTCTGGATCGACCGGGGCGAAGTGCGCCGCCGCGAGGCGGGGTTCGAGGGCTTTGAGGACTGGCGCGAGACGATCTGGGCCGAAGAGGACGACGCCCGCCACAAACTGGACCGCAAGATCAAGCACGAGGCGAAATGGGCCGTCGAAGGCATCTCGGCCCGCAGGAAGCGCAACCAGGGTCGGGTCCGGGCGCTGCAGGTGCTGCGGTCCGAGCGGAGTGCGCAGATCCGCAGGCAGGGCACGGCGGCCTTTGCGTTGGACAGCGGCACCACCTCGGGCAAGAAGGTGATCGAGGCGCGTGGCCTGACCAAGGCTTACGCCGACAAGCTGATCGTCAAGGACTTCGATCTGCGGGTCCTGCGTGGCGACCGGGTGGCCTTCGTCGGGCCGAATGGGGTGGGAAAGACCACACTTCTCAAGATGTTGACGGGCGAAGTTCAACCGGACACCGGGACCGTCTCGCTTGGGACCAACCTGGAAATCGCGATCTTTGACCAGACCCGCACCCGGCTGGACCTGAATGCCAGCCTTTGGGACAACTTGACCGTCGATCCCCTGATGCGGGTGTCTGGCGCGTCCGATCAGGTGATGGTGCGTGGCACGGCCAAGCATGTCGTGGCCTACCTCAAGGACTTTCTCTTCGACGAAGCGCAGGCCCGCGCCCCGGTGCGCAGTCTTTCGGGCGGCGAGCGGGCCCGGCTGCTCTTGGCCAAGCTGATGGCGCAGCCGTCGAACCTGCTGATTCTGGACGAACCGACCAACGACCTTGACGTCGAGACGCTGGACCTTTTGCAGGACATCTTGGGCGAGTATGACGGCACGGTGCTTCTGGTCAGCCACGACCGCGATTTCATTGACCGGATTGCCACGGCAACCGTGGCGATGGAAGGCGAGGGCAGGGCAGAGGCCTATCCCGGCGGCTGGTCGGACTATGCGGCGCAGCGTCCGGACCGGGCAGAGCAGACAGGAAAATCTGCCGGAAAGTCAGCGGCCTTCCAGCCGGGAAAAGCCGAACCGACGCCGCGCGCCAGCAACCTGTCCTTCACCGAACGCAAGCGGCTGGACGACCTGCCCAGTCAGATCGCGCGGCTGGAAGCGGAAATCTCGAAACTGGCCAGCCTCCTTGACGATCCGCACCTTTTCAGCCGGGAGCCGGTCAAATTCCGTAAGGCATCCGAGGCGCTGGCCGAGCGTCAGTCAGCCCTTGCAACCGCCGAATCTGACTGGCTGGAATTGGCCGAACGCGCCTGACGCTACGAAAACCGGCGGCGCTTGGCCCAAACACCGCCGGTTCCTCGGCACGATATTGCCGCAGTGCAGCACGACCGTTCACCCCCGCGTGAGCAGGCATTGTGCAAGCCCGGTCGAGACCCCATTCCCTGCTTCGAGCCCATTGGAACCGTTTGCGGTGTGAGCAGTTGATGTGGGCCAGAAAAAGGAGAAAAACATGAAAACTATCGCAGCAATGATTGTCACCGTCGCCATTTCCGCCCCGGCTTTCGCCGGTGGTCCGGTTGCCGCCGTTGAAGAACCCGTCGTCATGCCCGCCGCTGAACCCTATGTGGCTCCGGGTCTTGACTGGTCGGGTGCCTATGTCGGTGCACAGCTGGGCTATGGCGACGTCGATTCGAACGGCGCAGGCCTTGACGGAAACGGCGTTCTGGGCGGTGTCCATGGCGGCTACCGTGCCGACCTTGGCAGCTGGGTTGTCGGGGGTGAATTGTCGCACGACGTCGCCAACATCGACCTTGGCGCCACCGCAGGCGACGAGCTGAAGAACGTGACGGCCCTGAAATTCTCGGCCGGCCGCGAAATCGGCAACAGCCTGGTCTACGGGACCATTGGTGCCGCACACGCCAAAGCTAGCGTTGGCGGGGCTGACCTCAGCGACAACGGCATGGTCTATGGCATCGGCTTTGACTACGCCCTGACCGACCGCATGACCGTGGGCGGCGAAGTGCTCGAGCACAAGTTCAACGACTTCGATGCGTCGGGCGTTGACTTCGATGCGACGACCATCAAGGCCAAAGTCGGCCTGCGCTTCTAAGGCTGACCCTTGCGGCGCGGTAGTCCTACCGCGCCGCAAGGGACCTACTTGCAGGCTACGGGCCGCAAGATGAAGCTGCGGTCATCCCCCGTGCTGCGGTCCAGCGTGACGAAACCGCCTGCGTTTTCAAAGCTCATGCCAAGACTGCTGACCGTGATCAGGATGCCCCGGTTCTTGGAGCGGGTGATCTGGAACCCACCGGCATCGCCTTCCATTCCACAGTAAAGCGCGGCCTCGCCCTCATTTTCGCAGATTGCATGGGCCTCGACGGCACCGCCGTTGCTGCCGCGCAGTTGCAGGCGCAATTCCAGCGCAAGCCGTGGGGCTTCGGTCACGAAGTCCGGGCTGACGGCAAAGCGGGTGACCGTCTGGTCCGGGTGCTGCGACAGATGAAGCGCCCCGTAACTGCGCGCATAGCAGCTGTCTCCGCGCGGGAACATCTGGTCTTGCGGGCTTTCTGCACGGGTGGAAAGGCTGCTGCCAAGGATTAGGATGGCCGCGAAAGCTGTTGATCGGCCTACCATTTTCCTGTAGCGCCCCCGCCTGAAGACTTGCCTCCTCCAAAACCGCCGCCGCTGCTGCCCCCGCCGCCGCTGTTGCGGTTGAAAGATCGGTCGCGCCGCGCCTCGGGGCTGGAATAGGTGACGGGATAGGATTTGTGGTCCGAAAAGCCGCAAGCGGAACAGGTCAGGTGCTGCATCGCCACGCCGGTCTCATTGCGGCTTGGTTGATCGATGATCTCGCGGCTGCGCTCCAGCGTCAGTGCCCCGCAGTTCGGGCAGGTCCGCTTGGCGCGACGGCTGCGCCAGATGCCAAAGCCCGCAACCCCGGCAACTGCCGCGAACCCTGCAAGCCCGGTCAACCCCGACCCGCTGCTGTCGGTGTCGGCAAAGCCATCGGTCAGCGACACGGGCGTTCCGGCAAGAAAAGGGGTGATAAGCCGGTCGCGGGACGAGGTGATGCCAGCCTCGATTCCGGCCGCGATCTGGCCGTCTCGCAGCGGCGGCAGGACGGCGGTGGACAAGACGCGCGCCGCGCGCCCGTCATAGACCGGGTCATAGCCGGACCCGAGGGCGATCCGCGCCTCACGCGATTGGGTGTCCAGGAGGAGCAGGATCCCGTCGTTGCGATCCGCCCCGCCGACCCCCCAGGCGTTGAACAGCGCCTTGCCGTAGTCTTCGATCCGCATCCCGGCGCCGCCTTGCGCCGCAATCCCCGGCACGGTGACGACCACCATCTGCACCCCGGTCGCATCCCGTGTCTCGGTCAGAAGCCGGGTGATCCGGCCTTCCTCGGTCGGGTCCAGCACATCGGCGAAATCCGACACGGCATCGCTAAGCGGGGCGGGGAAATCCTGAGCATAAGCAGGCGCAGCAAGCGTCAGAGCGACGGCAACGAATCGGAGGAACATGATGCAAGCATTTCTTGTACGATCTTTGAAACAAGCATGACATCTTCCGCCAAACAGTCAAACGATCCGACCGTCATCCGGATCGCAAAGCGCCCGTCAACCCGTGTCTGGGTCAGGTAGATCCGGCCATCATCGTTGATCCGCTGCAAAAGCGCCTCGGTCGCCGCGTCTGTTTCCAAAGCGAAGGAAAACAGCGAAAGCCTCGGCTCGGTCACAATATCGACCCCCGGCAAGGCGGCAAGCTGGTCGCGGGCCTGATGCGCCCAGGTCACGTGGTTGCGAATCCGGGTCCGCAGGCCCTCCAGCCCGTAAGCGCGCAGCACGAACCACAGCTTCAGCGCCCGGAAGCGGCGGCCCAGAGGCACGGTCCATTCGTTGAAGTTGACGGTCTCCTCCCGACCCGCAGTCTCCAGGTAGGTCGGGCGCAATCCCAGGGTCCGCACCTGCGCGCCGGGGTCTTTCAGAAACTGGATCGAGCAATCGAACTGCGCCCCAAGCCATTTGTGCGGGTTGAAGACGATGGAATCAGCCCCCTCGATCCCGGCCCAAAGGCTCCGGAATTCGGGGCAGATCATCGCCGACCCGGCCCAGGCGGCATCGACATGCACCGGCAGACCTTCGGCCTTCGCTGCGGCAATGCACTCACCGATCCGGTCGAAAGCGCCCACGCTGGTCCCGCCCGCGCAGAGGATCACCCCACAAGGCTGCATCCCCGCAGCCCGATCCGCCGCAATCGCTGCCCGCAAGGCGCTGCCCGTCATCGCCCGGTCAGCGTCCGTTGCCACCTTAACCAGGTTGCGCTGCCCGATGCCCGCCACCCGGATTGCCTTGTCCACGCTCGAATGGGTCTCGGCGCTGGCATAGAAGCGAAGGACCGGCCCCCCGGAGAGGCCATCCTCCAGCCCACGCCAGCCAAGCGCCTTCTCCCGCATCGTCAGGACCGCAGACAAAGTGGCATTGGTCGCCGAATCGTGGATCGTGCCGACAAACCCCTCAGGCAAACCAACGGCCTGCCGCAGCCAGTCCACCATCACCTGCTCGACCTCGGTGGCTGCGGGAGATGTCTGCCAGATCAAGGCATTGCAGGCCATCGCGTTGACCAGCTGCTCGGCCAGCATGCTGGCGGGGGCGGCATTGGCGGGAAAGTAGGCGAAGAAGCGCGGGTGCTGCCAATGGGTCATCGCGTCGGGCACGACCGTGAGGAAATCCTGCCAGATCGCCTCCATCGGCTCGGGCGCATCCGGGGGGCCGGGGGGAAGCTGGCGGGCCACCGCGCCCGGCACCAGGGGCGCACGCACCGGGCGGTCGCGCAGGCCCGCGTGATAGTCCGCCGCCCAGTCGGCCGCCCGCTTCGACCAATGCCGCAAGCCCTCGTGATCCATGTGCCGCCCCCCGCTATCAGCCACCCTGAAAGCATGTCGCCGGAAAATCGGCAAGCTTCCACCGCCTTGGCGACACAGCACCTCCTTTTTCCGGCCATCAGACTTCGTTAAGGCTAAGGTGCGAGAATTCGCCGTCCGTTCTGTGAGAGGTTTCATGTCCCTGTCCCGCCGTTCTGCCCTTGTTGGCATCTCTGCCCTTCTTCTGTCCGCTTGTGTTGGCGGCACGTTCGAGACCGCTTACACCCCGGTCCCGGCGGATCAGGCCAGATCCTGGCGGCTGTCCGAAGTGCGGGTGTCGGTGCCGAAGTCGCTGGTCGTCTCGGAAGCCAAATCGCTTCTGCCCAGTGCCGACATCGTCTGGCGCGAAGATCCCTTGGGGGATCGCTATGCCCAGGTCGGCAAGATCATCGAGGCGGCGGTGCTGCGGGGCGCACAGGGCCTGCGCGGGTCGCGTCCGGTGATCATCGACATCACCGTGACCCGGTTCCACGCCCTGACCTATGAGGCGGAACTGTCCAACAGCGACTGGGGCGTCCACAACGTGGACTTCATCGCGCAGGTGCTGGATGCGCGGACCGGGGCGGTGCTGGTAGCCGCGACCAAGATCCGCGCGGAAACACCTGCCTGGTCCGGCGCGCAGATGCGGGCGGCACGGCAGAAGGGGATCACCCAGAAGTCGATGATCACCAACCACGTCGCAGCCACCGTCGCGGGCTGGCTGGGCCTTGGTCCAGACAACCGGGGTGAGTTCAGCCGTCAGGGGAACTAGAGTCTGCCCGACGCTTACAAAAGCGTCGCCCATACTCCGGCGTCATAATGGTCGCGTGTCTTTCGCCAAAACCGGACTCCATTTTCGTCGGACACGTCTTGGGGGCGTGTCAGGCTTGCACGGGGCCGCGGCGCCGTGTTACCCTTCAGCTATGACGACGTTGCGCAACATTCGCATCTGCTGCATTACCCGCTGACCTCTGGTCGCGCGGGCGCTTCGTCATTCCCCTTGGATGAAAAGCCACCCTGCGCAGGATGATGCTTGCGCGCTTGGGACGACTGACATGACCACGATCCGCCTGACGAACTCCAAGACTCGGAAGAAGGAAGACTTCGTTCCGATCGACGACAAGAACGTCCGCATGTATGTCTGCGGCCCCACGGTCTATGACCGCGCGCATCTGGGCAATGCCCGGCCCGTGATCGTCTTCGACGTGCTGAACCGCCTGTTGCGCCATGTCTACGGCGACGGACATGTCACTTACGTCCGCAACTTCACCGACGTTGACGACAAGATCAACGCCGAGGCTTTGCGGCGGCAGAAGGCGGGGGCACCCGGCACGCTGGAAGAACTGATCCACGAGCGGACCAATGAGACCATCGCCCAATACCACACCGACATGGACGCTTTGGGGGCGACGCGGCCTGACATGGAACCCCGCGCCACCGAATACATTGGTCAGATGGTGGCGATGACCGAAGGCCTGATCGCCTCCGGCCACGCTTATGAGGCGAACGGCCACGTCCTCTTCCGCGTCCGCAGTTACAAGGACTACGGCAAGCTTTCGGGCCGTTCGGTCGATGACATGATCGCCGGAGCACGGGTCGAGGTCGCGCCCTTCAAGGAAGACCCGATGGACTTCGTCCTCTGGAAACCCTCGTCGGGCGAGGAACCGGGTTGGGCCAGTCCGTGGGGCAAGGGGCGACCGGGCTGGCACATCGAATGCTCCGCCATGGCCCACGAACTTCTGGGGGAGAGCTTCGACATCCACGGCGGCGGGCTGGACCTGCAATTCCCCCACCACGAAAACGAGATCGCCCAATCCGCCTGCGCCCACCCGCATGGCGACTTCGCCCACTATTGGCTGCACAATGAAATGCTGCAGGTCGAGGGCAAGAAGATGTCCAAGTCTTTGGGCAACTTCTTCACCGTGCGGGACTTGCTGGATCAGGGGGTGCCGGGCGAGGTTATCCGGTTTGTCTTCCTGATGACGCATTACCGCAGCCCGATGGACTGGACGGCAGAGAAGGCGCGGCAGGCAGAGGTGACGCTAAGGAAGATTGCCGAGCTTTTTCAAGCTGACCCGCTCTCTTTGCCCTTTGTTCATCGACCTTCAGTGAAGGCGCCAGATGAAGTGGTCGATGCCTTGGCAAACGATCTGAACACTGCCTTGGCGCTAACCCACCTCAACAAATATTTGAAAGAGCAGGACTATGTTGCTCTCCTTGGTACCCTCAACTTGCTTGGGTTCTATCCCGACGGAATAGAGGCGAAGTTTGCACCTTTTGCCGCCCAAAGCGTCGAGAACGAATTCTCTGCTGGCCACAGCGTAAGAGCTGTTGGACTAAGTAAGGCCACTGTTGACCGCGTGGAAGAGATGCTGAACAGGTTTACGTCAGCCCGCACTGCCGCGCTGGCCTCGAAGGACTTCTCCTC
>JANMGI010000204.1:0-6986 GCA_031374565.1 Paracoccaceae bacterium
ATCATGGCACCCGTGTCCGCCTTGGCCGCGCTGACCGGTGCGGGGCCGATCCAGCCGATGACTGCGACCTACCTCTCTATCGCCGAGACCCCCTTCATCCGGCATCCAACCCCTCGCAACGCCGATCCCAAGCCCTCCCCCTCATGTGAGGAGGGGATGGGGGCGGGGGGGCCTCCAGAAGACCCACGCCTTCGCCTTGATCGACCGCCTCCGCCCCGGCGCACAGGCCGCAGTCAGCGCGCTGAAAGCTGCTGGACCAAAGGTCGAACTCCTCTCCGGCGACGCCAAAGCCCCCGTGCGTGACCTTGCCGAGCGGCTTGGCATCCCACAGTGGCAGAAGGGCGTCCTCCCCACCGAGAAAGCCGCCCACGGGGCCGAACTGTCATCCGAAGGCCGCAAGGTCCTCATGGTCGGCGACGGGCTGAACGACACCGCAGCCCTTGCCGCCTCGCATGTCTCGATCTCACCCGCCTCGGCGCTGGATGCCGCGCGGATCGCTTCGGACATCGTGCTTCTGGGTCAGGACATCGCCCCCATCGCCGCCGCCCTGCGGATCAGCCGTCAGGCGACCCGGCGGATGATCGAGACCTTCCTGATCTCGGGCGGTTCAACGTTGTTGCTGTACCTTGGCCCTGATCCAGCCACGCCACGCCGCTTCCCGCCGCTCTGGCGATGTCGCCGTCGTCGATCACAGTGTCCCTGAACGCCATGAGACTGAAGTAGATGGAGATCATTGCCATCCCGATCCCGGTCTCGCTGTTTCTCGGCGGGGTCGGCCTTGCCGCCTGCTTCTGGGCCATGCGGACCAAGCAGTTCGATGGCCCCGAAGGCGATGCGAACCGCATCCTGACGAAGGCGTGGGCCGACAAGCCCAGACCGTGAGCAAAGGTTAAGACCACGCTAACGTGGAATCTTAACCCTTTGATTTCGCTTGGTACTAGAAAGTGTCCACCGTGGACAGAGTCAGGCGATCGTCACGCTCGCCGACTGCAACCCCTCGATTTCCACCTTGCAGGTGTCGCCCCTGTTCAACGGCCCCACCCCCGCCGGAGTGCCGGTAAAGATCAGGTCGCCCGGTGACAGGCTGACCATCTGGGACAAGGCCGCGATGATCGCCGCGGGCGTCCAGATCATGTCGGAAACCGAGGCTTCCTGCCGAACAGACCCGTTCACCGAACACCGCAGCCGCGCGTCTGGCAGCGGACCGGGTCGGATCGCCCCCACCACCGCCGACTTGTCGAACCCCTTCGCCATGTCCCAGGGCCGCCGCGAGGCCTTCGCCTCAGCCTGCAGGTCGCGCCGGGTCAGATCGTTCCCCGCCGCGTGCCCCCAGATCATTGCCTCGGCCCCCGCTTCGGATACCATCGCGCCGCCCTTGCCGATGGCGATGACAAGCTCACCCTCGTGATGCAGGTTCGCGGTCGCGGGCGGGTAGGGAATGCGAGTGCCGGATTCCACCACCGCATCGGCGGGCTTCGTGAAGAAGAACGGCGTCTCCTTCTCGGGATCGCCCCCCATCTCTTTGGAATGCTCAGCATAGTTCCGACCCACACAGAAAATGCGGCGGACCGGGAAACGTTCGGCGCGGCCGGTGACGGGAAGGGTCACGGTCGGCAGGGCGGGGAAAACCAAAGCGACCATGATCAGCCCCCCACGGTTTCACAAGGCACAGCGCGGGCCGACAGGCGACGGCAGGCAAGCTCGGCCTGTTCTTCCGTCAGCCCCATGAAGCTGGCCCGCCACTTGCCGCCCGACTGCGACGTCTTGCGCAGCCCGTCGTTCAGTGTGGCGCTTTCCGCCAGCGCGGTCTTTAACAGCGCCTTTTCGGCATCGTAGCGCGACGGGTATTCCCCGACATTCACCCCGAAGTGACGCCCACCCGAGGTGGACAGCACCACGACGACTTCCTCGTCCTCTGCTGCGGGGGCCCCGGCCGTTTCGACAGCGTCGAAGATCGGAGCGCTCCGCTTGGCCGCAGGCACGACCGCTGCCAGCAGGGTGGCCGGAGGGGCAACCGCCGTTGCCCCCGCAACCGTCTCGACATCGGTGACTTCGGCCATCAGCGTGGCGGGTGCAGCGGCTTCGGCAACCTCGGTTCCGGGGTCGGTCACGACAAGCTCGGGTTCTGGAGCGGCTTCGGCAACGACGACCTCTTCCACAACTTGCACTGCCTCGACCGCAGGCTCGGCAGTAGCAACAGCCGTCTCAACCAGACTATCCGGGCGGGCCTTCGGCTTCAGCCCGGCAAGTGCGGGGTCGGCACCGGGCGCGGGAAGCCGAGCATCCTCGACCGGCAAAGCTGCAACTGCAGTCACAGCAGGAACGATCCCGCTTGCCAGCGCCTCGGCCTGAGCGTCAAGCGTGCCCGGCACTGCCGGTGCGGCGACAGGATCCGCCGTGGCAAGCGCAAGCGGAGCGGTCTCTGCCGGGGCGACGTCTTCGGCGGCAGCTTCAGCCAGTTCGACGGCTGCAATCGCCGGTTCACCGCTTTCAGCAGGCACTTCGGTGGGAATGTCAGCCACCGCCATCGCTTCGGCCTGGAATTCCAGAGTGCCAGCCGGGGCGGGCTCTGCCGTCGCCTCGGCAAGGGCACCGTCGATGCCTTCGGCCATGGCAATCGCCACATCGTCAGCCACCGTCGGTTGCAGTGGTCGCGCCTTCGGGCGGGGGGACGTCCTCACCTCGCCCGACACGCGGACGGTCTTGCCCGCGCCACCCACGGCGTCGATCTCGTCGATCCCGGATTCCACGGATGCCATCAGCGCCTCGTCCGGCGGTGCCGCTTGCGGAGGCTGCTCGGCGACATTGTTCTTGGCCTTGCCGAAACCGATGTCCATCAGCTCGGCCATCTTGGCATTGCGGTTGGCCGACGAGGTGCCGCCAAATACCGTAGCGATGATATGCTTGTTGCCGCGATGCGCCGAGGCGGTCAGGTTGAAACCAGCCGGAGCGGTGTAGCCGGTCTTGATCCCGTCGGCGCCTTCATAGCTGTCAAGGAAGCGGGTGTTGGTGTTCGCGACCGTCGCGATTCCCGCATCCGCAGTCCGGCGCGAGAAGATGTGGTAGTATTGCGGGAAGTCGTAGAACAGGTGGCGGCCGAGCACGTTCATGTCATGGGCGGTGGACAGGTGGCCCTCGGCGGTCAGGCCGTTCGCGTTCTTGAAGGTGGTGTTGTCCATCCCCAGCTGCCGCGCCGTCCGGGTCATCCGCTTGGCGAAATCCTCATGGTTGCCGCCGATATGGTCGCCAAGGGCTGCCGCTGCATCGTTGGCCGATTTGATCGCCGCCGCGCGGATCAGGTAGCGCACCGCGATCTTCTGCCCCGGCTTCAACCCCAACCGAGACGGCGGTTGCGAGGCGGCGTATTTCGACACCGTCACCTTGCTGTCCAGCGACAGCCGCCCGGCCTCGATCTCCTGAAAGACGATGTAGAGGGTCATCATCTTCGTCAGAGATGCCGGATGCAGCCGCGCATTGGCGTTCTTTTCGTAAAGAATCTCGCCCGTTCGACCGTCCATGACGATAGCCGCGAAAGGTGCGGCCATGACAGGCGACGTCACCAGGATGGCGCTGACCATAAAGCCCAAGAAAGTAGCGTGAAAAATCCGCCCGAGAAGCGATACCACGTCGCCCACCCTTTGCCTGTTGGCCCGGATTTTCCGGTGCCGTTTTCTGCCTCAACCCAAACGCTAGCACAGGAGTTGGCGTGCGAAAACCCAAAAAATCCAAAGGGTTTGAGGCCGCAGTTGATGTAGTTGCAACGTTGCTTCACCCAAGGCAGGGCCAAGCAACATCTTGCGTCATCCGGCCCAGAGGCACCTACTTGTTGCGGCCAGTTTGCAGACTTTCCACAAGCTCGGGAAGGCCCTCAAGGCTGTTCAATGCGTGAAACCGCCGATGGCCGTCCGGTGGCTCGGCGGCTTCCAGCGCCCAGGTCAGGCCGTGCGGCACGTGAACGCCCCAGGCCCCGGCCTCCAGTGCCGGAATCACGTCGGATTTCAACGAGTTGCCGACCATCATCGCCTGATCCGCCCCGGTGCCATGCCGGTCGAAGATCGCCCGATAGGACTGCGCCGTCTTGTGGCTGACGATCTCGACCCCGTGGAAAAGATCGCCCAGACCCGACTGCGCCAGCTTGCGTTCCTGGTCCAAGAGATCGCCTTTGGTGATCAGGACCACCCGGAAGCGCGCGGCAAGGTTGGTTACGGTGGCGCGAACGTGGGGCAGAAGGTCGATGGGGTGCTCCAGCATCTCGCGCCCCGCAGCGATCAATTCTGCGATGATCGTTGCAGGAACCTGCCGCTCGGTCACTTCGATGGCGGTTTCGATCATCGACAGGGTGAAACCCTTCACCCCAAAGCCATAATGCCCCAGATTTCGCCGCTCTGCTGCCTCCAGCCGTTCAGCCAGATGATCGGGGCTGGCGTGATCGGCCAGAAGCTGCGTGAAGCGATCCTGTGTCAGCCGGAAGAAGGATTCATTCTGCCAAAGTGTGTCATCCGCATCGAAGCCAATGGTCGTCAGCATGTCTGCCCCTTTTCGCCACGCCA
This sequence comes from Paracoccaceae bacterium, assembly GCA_031374565.1. Taxonomy (GTDB): domain Bacteria; phylum Pseudomonadota; class Alphaproteobacteria; order Rhodobacterales; family Rhodobacteraceae; genus Tabrizicola. The sequence continues at coordinate 4,551 of JANMGI010000204.1, forward strand.
AAAGAGGCTATATTTATCGCTTGAGTTGCAACCCCGAATCCTGAAACCCCAATCTTGAAACCGGAGCATGGTTCCCTTGTCGATCCGCCCATTGACCATGTCTGACAAGACCGGCGGCCCGGGGAACGACACCTCGATCCTGACCAAGACCAAGACCAGGACCGAACGTCCGCCGCTTTACAAGGTCATGCTTCTGAACGACGACTACACCCCGATGGAGTTTGTGGTTCACGTGTTGGAGCGATTTTTCGGGCTGAACCACGCTCAGGCGTTCGAGATCATGCTGACGGTCCATAAGAAGGGCCTGGCGGTTGTGGGCGTATTCAGCTTCGAGGTGGCGGAAACCAAGGTTGCGCAGGTGATGGATTTCGCGCGCCGCCACCAGCATCCGCTGCAATGCACGATGGAAAAAGAATGATCCTGCAGTTGCTCGGAAAGGGTAAAGGGGTCTAAGGCCCCGCCCATGCGTTTTGCCCGATTGTCCCTTGCGCTGGAAAGCGGCGCGCTGATCCTTCCGGCATCCGGCAAGATCGCGGTCTATCGTCCACATAGGGGCGATGATCTGTCGGCCTTGCCGCGCGACCGGATTGTGGTGCTGACCGGCTTCAAGCCCGACCATGATCATTTCGGCGCAAGCTACGGCGTGACGCCGGATGCGCCCTACGCTGCTGCCATCGTCTGCCTGCCCCGGTCGCGTGAGGCGGGGCGGGCGCTGATCGCGCAGGCGGCGGCAGAGGTTGCTCCGGGCGGCTGGATCGCGGTTGACGGCCAGAAGACCGACGGCATCGATACCGCATTGAAGGACCTGCGCGGGCGGGTCGACCTGTCTGACAGCCTGTCCAAGGCGCATGGCAAGCTGGCGTCGTTCCTTGCTGGTCCCGATCTGTCCGACTGGCAGGCGACAGCGCATCAGGTGGACGGTTACCAGACCTGGCCCGGCATCTTCTCGGCTGACGGGCCGGATCGTGGGTCGGTGCTGCTGGCCTCGGTGCTGCCGGTGAAGCTGGTCGGCAAGGTTGCCGATCTGGGGGCCGGATGGGGCTACCTGTCCAGCGAGATCCTGAAACGCCCCGGCGTGAAGAAACTGGACGTGGTCGAAGCCGAATCCGATGCGCTGGACTGTGCCCGGGTCAACGTCACCGATCCCCGCGCCCGGTTCCACTGGTCCGATGCCACCACCTGGCGGCCGGAAACGTTGTTGGACGTTGTGGTGATGAACCCGCCTTTCCACACCGAGCGCGCGGCTGATCCGGCGCTGGGGGCAAGTTTCATCCGGGCGGCCAAGCGGATGCTTGCCCCAAGCGGAGAGCTCTGGATGGTCGCAAACCGCCATTTGCCCTACGATGCAGTGCTGGCGGAGGGCTTCCTTGAGGTCAGGGAAGTGGTCGCCGAAGGCGGCTTTCGCGTGGTCCATGCCATCAAGCCCCGACGCGATGCGCTTCGGGCCAAACCCTAGAGGCCAGCATGTCCTTTTCCGTCTCCGGCAAGACCGCCATCGTGACCGGCTCTGCTTCGGGCATCGGCCTCGCCATTGCCCGGCATCTGGTCGACAAGGGCGCGAACGTGATGTTTGCCGATGTCGACGAAGACCTGCTTGAGGCAGAAGTTGGCGACGAAGCCCGGGCCGAAGGGCAGATCCGCATGTTCGCAGGCGATCTGACGGAAAAGTTGACTATTGCCAACCTGCTGTCGGCCACGATCGACGCCTTTGACCGGGTGGACGTTCTGGTCAACGCCAACCGGCGTATGACGGTATCCGAGGTCCTGAACCCCGAGGCGGACGCCGTCGAAGAGCTTTGGCGTCACAACGTCCTGTCCGCGCTGCGGATTTCCCAGATGACGGCGAAGCGGATGATCCAGCATGGCCAGCGCTCCGAAGCCGAGCCGGGCACGATGATGGGCTCGATCATCAACCTGTCTTCAACCACCTCGCAGGCCACCCGGCCGGAACTGCTGGCCTATTCGATGGCCTCGGCGGCGATGGACCAGATGACCCGCTCGCTTGCCGTGGCGCTGGCACCCAAAGGCATCCGGGTGAATGCGGTCGCCTTCGGCAGCGTGATGAGCGCGAGCCTGCAATCATCCCTGAAGGAAATTCCCGAGTTCCGCGATGAAATCACCGGCTCAACGCCTTTGGGCCGGATCGCCGCTCCGGCAGAACTGGCCGAAGCGGTTCAGTTCCTGGCCTCGGACGCGTCCGGGTTCATCACCGGGCAGGTGCTGACGGTTGACGGCGGTCGGGTGCTTCTGGACGCGGTCGCGGCGCCAGCCCACTGATCATTCCGGATATTGGCTCTTGCACTGTGCGATGACTGCTTCTGCCTGACGGGCGAGGCTCTTCCGCTTTTCCTTCAGGCTGGCCAGCTTCCGCGCCTCTTCGTTCAGGTCGATGGCCTTGGGCCGCTGTTCCGTCACCGGGCGTTCGTCCAGACACAT
>JANMGI010000226.1:0-1603 GCA_031374565.1 Paracoccaceae bacterium
GTAGCGGTGAAGGGGCCAGTCGGGCTGCCAGATGAGTTTGGTGGCGATGATCACGGCCAGAAGGAGACCGCCGAAGAGGCAGGCCCAGCCTTGCTTGAGGACGAACATGACAAACTCGGCCACCGCGTAGGGCAGACGGGCACGCGCCCAGTCGCCCATGCGGTGTTCGAGGGAACGGGTGGTGGGGGTGGTCATGCGGGTCCTGCCATTTGGTTCGGGGGATGTGACCGGTCGGCAGGGCGAGCGTCAAGGTGGGGGATTTCCCGCTTGGGTCAGGGCGGGGATTGAAAGGAGCGCGTTTCGCGCGAAGTCCCTTTGTCTCGCCGTTTTGCGTGAAGGACGCAGAACCGCTCGGGTCTGCCTCCGGCGGGGATATTTGGAGGAGGGAAAGCGAGGCGCGGATCAGGCGGCGAGATCATCCAGGGTGACGTTCAGCGCGTTGGCCAGGGCGCGGAGCGTTGCGAGCGAACCTTGTTTCCGGCCCGTTTCAAGTTCGGCGACGGTGACCCGGTTCACTCTGGCCCTTTCGGCCAGGGCTGACTGGGTCAGGCTGCGCAGGTCGCGGTAGACGCGGAGCGGGCTTTCGCCGTCGAGAAGGCGGTTGGCGAAGGCGGCGGGGATCAGTTCTTCTTCGGCTGCAGCGAGGTTTGCCATTGCGCGGTCATGGGTCTGCAGGTCGGCCAGATCCTCGGCTGCGGCGCGGAGGCGGTCGTATTCGGCGCGGGGGATGGTGACCAATTCGTTCATTGTCGTTCCCTTCAATCGTAGATGCCGCCGCGCGGGCCGATGTCCAGGACGGCGAGCACATTGCCCTGGTCGTCCATGATGACCCGCCAATCCCCGACCCTTAGCCTGATGCCGGTCCGGCCCTTTAGCGCCGTCACGTTGTTGGCTTGCGAGGCAGGGTCGGTGGCATAGGCTATGATTTTCGAGCGGATCAGTGTGGCGGTGTTCGCGGGCATTCGGCGCAGCACCCGGATCGCGGCCTTCGTGTAGCTGACCTGCCGCATGATGTAGCTCTAGGCCACATGTCGGGAGAAGTCAAGGGGAATGTCGCTGAGAGCTACTGGCGTATAAAGATACCCGCCGCTTGGGGGCGGCGTGTTCTGGGCGGTGCGCTGTAGCGCACCTTACGATGGTAAAAGGCCGCCCCTCAAAGCCCCGGATAAATAGGGAACCGCTGGCAAAGCGCCTCGACCTCGGCCTTGACCTTGGCCTCAACGTCACCGTTGCCGTCCTCGCCGTTGGCGGCAAGGCCTTCGGTGACCTCGATGATCCAGCGACCGATCTGGCGGAACTCGGGTTCAGCGAAACCGCGGGTGGTGCCTGCGGGGGTGCCGAGGCGGACGCCGGAGGTGATCGTTGGCTTTTCGGTGTCGAACGGGATGCCGTTCTTGTTGCAGGTGATGTGGGCGCGGCCCAGGGCCTTTTCGGTGGCGTTGCCCTTCACGCCCTTGGGGCGCAGGTCGACCAGCATCAGGTGGGTGTCGGTGCCGCCGGTGACGATGTCGAGGCCACCCTTCATCAGCTCATCCGCCAGGGCCTGGGCGTTCCTGATGACCTGAGACTGATAGGACTTGAACTCGGGGCGCAGCGCCTCGCC